>CAJBZC010000477.1 GCA_903959965.1 uncultured bacterium | reverse complement strand
CTTCACGACGCTACTTCCTCAGGGGTCTCCACCGGGTCTTTGGGGCGTGAGTTCCATCACCCTGTGGGACAAGGCGCGTAACCGCCGGTACTACAATTTCACCGAAATCGTGCGATTTGATGTAGAAACATCCAAAGTGCTCCAGGCAACACCCTTCGTAAGCATCCAGGCCCCTTATGTGAATGCTGCCAACGCAGATTCGATCGAGATCCGAATGGGTTGCAAGAGCTGTAAGGACCAGCGTTACCGGCTCAGGATCTACGGCAGCCAGGGCGGCGCCGTGAAACTTTTCGAAGGGGTGATGACCTCGGATACGATCACACTAAAAAACCTTGACCTCACCGGAGTGCATGACGGCAACCTGTTCGCTTCCGTGTTCATTCTGGATAGCAGTCGGGCCCTGATCGGTACAGGCCGTGCCTCCTATCTCAAGGATACAGAGGTTCCACGCGTCGTGGTACAGCGGGCTGCCACATCAACACTCACAGAAACGATCACCCTAAATGCCAGTGAGATCGTGGTCAACCAGCCTCAGGCTTCCGGGCTAAGGGTAGGCAATGGCACGGTCTCAGGCATCAGTCGGCTCAGCGACACCAGCTTCCGGGTCACCCTGCTCCGATCCTGCGCAGATACACTATCGCTGGAGATCCTGCCTGGTTTCTTCCAGGATACCGTTCGCAATCCCAATGAGCCGGCGAGCTGGAGGGTTACAGATCCTGTCACACCAGCCAGACCCGGTTTGACGATCAATGGTGCCACAGGCCTCTGTGCCGGTGATTCCGTTACCCTGACTGCGCAATCAACCGCTGCAGGTATCCTTGTCTGGAAACGGGATGGAGCCGCTATCTCCGGGCAGGTCGGATCAAGCCTGCGCACGGGGGTCGCCGGGACTTATTCGGTAGAAGTCATTGCAGCCAATGGCTGTCGTGCGGCTTCCGCTCCTATGGTGATCACCTCGAATCCGGTTCCGCGTGCCGACTTCAGCACAGCAACGCAAACCCAATGCATAATTGGTAACGACTTCCGCTTCACGAGTACATCCACGGTCGCTTCCGGATCGCTCAGCCTGACCTGGAATTTCGGAGACGGAAAAACTTCGGCCCTGACATCGCCTGCACAGAGCTACTCCGCTCCAGGCAACTACATGGTAAAGCTGGTGGCTGCCAGTGCTGCCGGCTGCCGAGACAGTATAAGCAGACAAGTAAGGGTGCTGGCGATGCCTGGCGCCAGTTTACAGGCTGCTCCCCTTCGAAATATCTACCCAGGGCTATCTACGTCGATCACGGCCACTCCGGCCATTGCCGGAAACTACACCTACCAGTGGTACCGTAACGATCTGGCCCTGAGCGGAGAAACTACTTCCATCGTGGATTCCATCGGCTTGAAGCATCGCTCGGGCCGGTTCCGGCTCTTCATCGGGTATCAGTCACCTTTACCTTCCTGCGCCGTACAGACACCCGAGATCGTGATCGGGGACTCAGCCATGGCAAAACTGTTCCTCTATCCAAATCCCAATTCAGGAAGGTTCAGGGCGGCCCTGTATAGTGCCGTTCAAACCCGGTTCTTCGTAACAGTGACCGATGCCCGGGGAGCCAGGGTATATGAGCAGGGATTCGATGCGCAGGCTGGATACACGACCATGAATATCGATCTGGGCTGGATCGGCAGGGGCATCTACTTCTTGGATGTCCGGGATGCCGCTGGCCGGAGACTATCGTCCGAACGATTCATGATCCGCCCCTGATCCGGGCTGATCATTTCACGAGCTGGTCTGCCGCGTGGGTCATCAGGGGCGAATCCCCCTTGTGCCTGACGCGGTAGCCCATGCCCGTGACCAATCCCACAGCACTGGAGAAGATCCGGTTGGACTCATACCGGGCATCGGGGTTGACATCGATGTCGATCCAGGAAACCTTTACGTCGATGCCGGTCCGGATGGTCTCTGCCACTTCAACCGAATGCCTGACTTCTTCCAGCAATCTTGTACAAATGTCATACATGAGCCGGGTCGCCCACCTGGCGTACAGGACCCGTGCTCCTCGACCGGGAATGTGCAATCCGACGACCACCGCGAAATGGGTCGCCCCGTCGTGGTTCTGTGAATCACAGCCCACCAATAATTCTGCAGAAGGGTGAATCCGAAGGAAATCAGCCACATAGCTCGTAAGCTCCACCTCCCGATGATCCGACAGATTTCTGAAAAGGTATGCCATGCCTGCGTGTTTTAGGTTATACTAAATATAAGCAATTCCGTCTGTAGACGATTGTGAAGGTTTGGTTAAGTCAGGCCATGGATATCATGGCGCCCCATGTCCCGGAATTTCGTATTTTGATTGTTCAACATTTCCGACATGAAGTTTCCTTGCGCTGCGGGGCTAATACTTGCCTTGACCACCATTGTATCTGGAAAACCTTCGTTTGCTCAGAACATGGGTAACATAACCGTGGCCGGTCTCAGAACGGAATATCTGG
>CAJBZC010000476.1 GCA_903959965.1 uncultured bacterium | reverse complement strand
GTCTATTATCGCCGATGGCGACCGGGCGCGCCGGCTCAATCCGGCCTTGACGCCGCCTTTGCCGAATTTCGCTAGACTAAGCTAAACCCCGCACGAGACCCGCCATGAAACGCAGCCTGCCCCTGATTACCCTGTTTCTGTTCTGTTTTCTGGCCGGCGTGGCGCTGGCGCAGTCAGCCTTGAACATTACCGTCAACAAAACGCCGTATTGCGGGTGCTGCAAGCAGTGGATGGCGCATCTGCAGGCCAATGGCTTCATGGTCAGCGGCAAGGATGTGGACGATACCGCGCCGGTGCGCGCCAGCCTGGGCATGCCGGCCAAGCTCGGCTCCTGCCATACCGCGGTGATCAATGGTTATGTGATCGAGGGTCATGTTCCGGCCGAAGACATCAAGCGCTTGCTGAAGGAAAAACCGAAGGCCTTGGGCTTGACGGTTCCCGGTATGCCGCTGGGTTCACCGGGCATGGAATCGGCCAATCCGCAGCCTTACAACACCTTGTTGGTGATGAAGGATGGTTCGACCAAGGTGTGGGCGAGGCATTGAAACTAGGAAATTTATTAGTGCTCGCATAGCCTATGTGCGGAATAGTGTTCGGCATATTTCCTTATGATTCTGAAGCACCATCATCCAGCAGATGTGAAATCACGGGCAGCACACTTTCAAGATGGCGGCACTCATCAGGCAGTAAAACGCGCAGGTTGGTTCTTGCCCGCGAGGCACCTACATAGAACAGCCCCCGCGAGATACCGTTGGTAAACTCGTTAATCCCCAGCAGAACCACAGCCCTTGCCTCCAGTCCTTTATATGACTGGATACTGGTGATGCGAATTGCATCGGCATCTCCTCCCTGCTCGAATGGCAGTACAGAACGCAGGAAAAACCCTGGCATCATCACTTCATCCGGCACTGATTCCCGCTTGGCGTATAGAATCACGATCTCTTGCAGCGGCAGGCCAGTCTCGACAAACGAATGGATCAGCTCGTTAACGACTTTCTTCAACACCTTCAGGTACTGGTCCTTGCCTGAGAAATAGCGGAATACAGGAACCTCACCGTTCACACCACGGGTTCTGGTTTCACCCTCACCGGAAACTCCCGATACATAAGCAGCGATCTGGCGCGTGTTGCGGCAATTCAATTGCAGCGGCGTTCTTCGGGAATGGCTGGCCAGGTAGTCGTAATACTGCATATTGAAATTGTCACGGAAGATTGCCTGCCGGATATCGCAGGCAATCAGCCACTGGCCTTGTTCCAGCCCGCCCTTGAGCAGACAACCCACGAGCTCCATGAATTCGTCATTCATGAGGTCCTGGCCTTCATCGATCAAAACGTAGTCATAAAGCTCATCAGGCCCGAGTGACCCGATCAGATCGGCAGAGATCGCTTTCAATTCAGCACAGAAACCGTCCCAGGACTCGGCTATCGGTATCTCTAGCCCTGCCTTCCTGCAAAGCCCCATCACGACCTGGTAATAACTCCCAACATCAATCTGCAACGCGGAATCATCATGCAGGCCACTGGCAATCTTTTGCCCCAGTAGTTTGTTGAAGCACAAAACCAGCACTCTGTTACCTTCCGCAGCTTTACGGCGCGCCTGTTCAGCTACCAGAATGGTCTTGCCAGTGCCGGCAGGACCTATCAACAAGTTACGTGGTTCTAGCTCCATATAGTCCAGCGCCATGAGCTGGGTGGCAGTCAACTTCAACAACTCCTGCTCGACTCTGGCACTATCAGCACCCAGGCCTGTCACCAGCTCGAATTCCGGCCGCAGGAAACGCAGAAGTTCCTGCCCTACTGCCGGCGCCAATATGGAAGAGCGTTGTCGCCGCCCGCCGACGCCCGGAACAGTTCCTGTAGCGTACCGGTGACGCCAATAATCCGTGAGCTTTGAAATATAAGATTGCAGTCCTTGAGGGAACCCGGCCGCATCCAAAAGCATACAAGGATCGACCGAGGCATCCCGGCCTGGGATATCAAGCACACAATCCGGGCAGATAACCCCGTAACCCCAGACATGATTGTCAAACAGATCGACGTGACCGCAATCGGAAAGATGTTTACGCAAAGCGTAATACGCTCCTCTGGCCTGATCGAACGGCCCTTCCCGTTTTACATTCTCGCCGCGACCTGATCTGGGCCTGAAATGCCATCCATCATCATCACGCCAGACATCCCCGCCCTTGACCTCGAGGATGAGCACAGCATTTTCAGTTATCAGGATGAAATCGGCTTCGGCATGGAGTTTTCGACTATGTGATTTCAACCATAACGAATGGATAACCAGCCATTTATCATTAGATTCTGCAAGCGAATCATACACAGCCAGCTCGGCATCACTGACTTTTTCAGATACTGATGGCCTTACTGATGGAAATATTTTTGCCATCAAACCGCCTTGTTCAGATCAGCCACCAACATCTGGAAAAAGCCGGCATCCGGCTCATCGGGCGTACCAACAACAAGCCCGCGATCCAGAAGCATGTTGCCGCATTCACAGGATGTTTCAGCGATCAGCGCACAAGCATGGCAAGCGGCAAGATTGAGTGCATCATTACCCTGCCCTTCGCTTTCAATGCAAAGAGGATCAGAAGAACACCAGCGCGCTGATGCAACGGCGCTGCACAACATACCCTCAAAGACTGAGGGGTCGCCTTGGCTGACCAGTCCGCCAAGGGTGCCGTCTGCCGAAGACGAGGCCGTATAGATCAGGAATCCGGCACAAACCTCCCCGGACTCATGGCCGGACACATAGAGCCGCTCTCTCAGAGATGATCCTGAATAGCCGCATTCGAGTGAAAGCTGCTTGATCATCATGTGCGACAATGTATGCACGAGGATATGTCGTGCAGAAGGCGGATTGTCCGCATCACGACCAGCATTGGCACAGGACTTTTGATAGTTTTTGTGCAGCTGTTGCATTCTTCTTTTGACTGCGTGGGACAACTCCCAGCGTGCCACGGTAGCGGCATCCAGCTCAAGATAAATACCCTCTCCGCGCACTTCGATTGCGGGCAGCCAATTGGTCTTGTTTCGGGACAAGGGGGCACAATCCAGTTGGTATGGATCACCGCCGTAACTTGGCTCTACACGCTGAAAACCGCGCAATGCACGGACTTCGCGCAAACGGTGGACCTGTATGAGATGACCGACAAGGCCATCGAGCGATTTTTGAACCGGAATGAAATCTACCGGTATCGCTTCAAACTCACCAGCTTCCTCTTCGGATCTACCAGCTATCAAGGCATTGCGCTCGAGCTGCTTCTGCTGAGCTTCGGTCCGTGGGACTATGGACTCATGCACTCCTGCCAGAATCAGCAAGCCTTCCCTGAGTTGCTGATTAGTGTAACGATCGGGATCATCCAGTCTTGGGATATTTCTAATATTTTTAATCTCATAATCAATACCAGTAAAATCACCCTTACGGATATTAGCAACTGCGGCAACACCAACCACCTCATCCAGTTTATTAATCAACCAGTCTGAATATGGTGGAATAGATATAGCAGAGGCGCTGACAGGGAAATAGACATTCGCGGCACCGCGCTGCAGGACCCGTAACGGGCGCTTGCAATCTTTTTCACTATCACCGAGCCAGGGACGCTTGCCCCAGCATTTCCGATTATGCAGAGCACCTTCTGAAAAAATTCCAGCAAGACTCTGTTTCTTGTCACATTTCGAGCAATATAACCACATACCTTCAAGGCCGGATTTTTCCTCACTGGAAGAAAGAACTATAGAGGGGCTTTCACAAGACTTTCCACATTCGTGCGCCCACCACTCATAAGGAAAATCATCGATATGTCCAGGCTGCAAAGGATCAGCCTTGTCATGACAGGCAAGGACAAAGCGGAAAGGAATACCTTTGCCCCTGCAATTACTTTTTGAACACAAGACGCCTTTGGTATTGCCGTCAGTAAATGCCGTACCAACTCGGCCTACAGTTCCACATTTTTCATTACTGCAATAATGTACTTCCGGAAAACGAATGGCAGGTATGGCTTTATTCACGTTGCCTTGCTTATCTCGCTCTTCCACAGGCGGCAAACGGAAATGTGTAACGCCCAATGATTTTTCAAGAGACTGTTCGCGTATAAGTCCAGCACTGTCATCCGGCCAGGATTCCAGACCAGCAATCATGACCGAATGCAAGACAAGATCACCCGTACTGTTATCCGATGAACGCATGACATAAATCGATCCAGGACCGAACATGGACACCGCTTGTGACATTCCAAGCTTGCCTATCGATTTTGGCGTAGCGGCTATAGTGGATTGGCTGCGAGTTGGGCTTTTCGTGCGGCCTGGCGTCATATATTCACCCTCCTGATATTATTCTGGATTACGATTGCACATGGCGGATCAACATCGCGCATGGACTGGGGTGTTTCTTTACCACCCTGACTACCTTTAAATTCGTTCGGTCGTCTCATGTATCTTGGGTTACTGTTTTTACTCTGTTTTTTCCATGTTCCATTACCATCAGCGACAGCGCCGATCTGTTCTCTTATAGTTTCGAGATCGGAACGAACATCTTTTCCTGTTTCATCGTCGGTAATCTGAACAACACGAGCAACAATTTTATCAATGATGTTATCAATTTCAACACTAACCGTTTTATCTTCGATCATGGACGGTGAGTCTGCCAGCGGCTTGATCAATAAGCGCAACAGCGCAACAAATACGCCATGCAATGCTCGGTCGCGGGCGCGCATCGAGAAAGGCGTCACACTGGTTGCTTCGACGTTCCGGTAGAAACTTTCATGATAAGATCTGTATCGTTCGTAGTGTGAGCGATCACGTGGCCTGGTCCAGTTGTATTGTGTTACGACAAGACCGGCAGCGTCTTCAGGCCTGCCCACACGGCTTGACGCCTGGATGTATTCTGCAGTTGTTTTTGGCTGGCCATGAACGATCATCATGCCGAGACGATCAATATCCACACCCACCGAAATCATGTTGGTACATAGCAGCATATCAACCGGCTCACGGTTTTCATCAGGAACATTGATCGATGCGGCGATATTTTCAAGCACTCGTGGAATTTCGGTAGAAGGAACATGACTGGTCAGTTCAGTTGGTCCGCCCAGTTTACGGTCTGGAGACCTCTTGGCAGGCATAGCCCGAATGTATTTCGGAACGTCATCCAGACCAAGCACCCAGGCGCCTCCGAGTTCTCTTAAGCTGTTGAAATATGTCGTTATAGTCCAGTAGTGATCACGGGCAACGCTGTTCTTGATTGAAACAGCGCCCTGCCCGAGCACACCCATCAGCCGCACCAAAGTGAATTTCGGAGAACGTCCCTGCGCATGCACGCCTACATATTTTCTGCCGGGAACATTTCTGTTTTCCCTATAGAAAAAGGAGTTGTCATGATCAAGGCCGCTCGGCGGAAATTGAGCGACTTCACGCAGGAAAACCGCACGTATCTGCTGTTCTGCACGCCTGATGGTTGCAGTGGATCCGATGATTTTGGGTGGAACACCCTCATGCGTACAAAGGATGTCTATGGCCGTCTCGTAGAGTGCAGTCATCGAACCCAGTGCATCTCCGATCAGATGCAATTCATCCTGGATGATCAATTCTGGCGGCTTAACTCCACGATTCAATCCGAACAGATTTCCGATATTCGGCTCCCATGCCATCATCGCGAATTTATCGACCGTGCCGATTATCATTGACGGAGGAAATGCATACATTTCCTGATCCACACAGGTTATGGGTATGCCGTTTATGAAATAACAATCTTTATTTGAACATCTTGTTATCAATCTATTGCTTTCTATTTTTTGATTAACGGACGATTTTAGTTTGGTTCCACACCAGGGACATTGTGTTACCGGCAAAGTCGCAAGCGATTTGTCCTCGTGTGTTCCTTGGATAACTTTTGCAGCATCATCAAGGCTTCCCGGCGTAAATGAATTGCCAACGAATAAGCCAATGGAAAATGATTCATCCCCGATTTCAGCGGAGCAGTTCCTGCGAATGACTTCACAAGCCATGATCGTCCTGGCTGCACGCTCGAATTGCTGCATGGTCAACAACCGCAATGTGTAGCGGGTTATGACTGCCGTACCGCCGCCTTTATCCGGTGTATCTGCGGATAACCTGCGATGAAATAGTACAAATGCAATCAGCGCAAGATATGCTTCCGTCTTGCCGCCACCCGTAGGAAACCAGATCAGATCAAGAACATTGCGCGCCGGATTATCACCATAAGCGGAAGATGGAATGGCAAGGAGAAGAAAGGCAAGCTGGAATGGACGCCATTCGGGAGTACGATTTATTCGAGTAATCCTCATGCTTCTGCCCATTGCATCATTGGCAAGCACAAAAGACCGGAATACATGGGGATGATGCTCATTAGAGAGAAGCTCGATTCCCTCCGAAATGCGGGCTGAAACTGAACGGCATTTATCCAGGTTCTCCGTTGCTTTCGAGCGAATTTTACCGGCGAGGCTCGGATTGCATTCCGATATGGCGGTTTCCATGTTTTTCTCAAGCCCATCGATCCAGGAATCATAGGCTTCAGGGATTTTTTTCAAAGATTGGATAATGTCATGTTTTTCAGCTGTGGCAAGGAATTCCACGCTCAAAGCTTTACAATTCAGTAACTCCGGAACATCCGAAGATGCCTTGAAAACCTCAGTAACAGGAAGCCATTCGGCATGTATGGATGTTGCAAAGGCGGAGTCTTTGTGAGGCAGAACCCAATCAACTGAGCAGCCATGACCGACCGCGAACTGTCTAACCTTGCGGTAAAGCAGCTCATGAACGAGAAACTCAGGGTCCGCTATATGCTGACTGCTTGGGCGTGCGATGAATGGGGAAGAGCCATCTTGTGCATGGACGGCGAGTGATACCTGATAGGCATTCCTGTCTAACGGAGGGGGTCCCGGCACAGCCCTTTGACCACGATCGGACACTACCCTGCGATTGACAACCGAAACAGTGATGATACGGATATCTTCGACTCTTCTTTCATGAATCTCAATGTGTATACCGTCATGCTCTGCAAGCAATGCGTCGGTGATTGCTGAAGGCAATTCAATATCGTTCAGCACATTAGGTAGGCGCTTCCATTCATAAGCGCGCCTGGCAGGCTCATTTTGAATTACTTCCCTGATACTGGCAACATAGTCCGCCCAAGCCACATCGATGTTCACTTTGACGTCGACAGGCACCTGGAAAGTAAAACCGATTGCAGACTGCTGCGCAGCATTGGCCAGCGCCAATACACCATCGCCTTTCTGGGCTGCTGCGCCACCAACATCCTCGGAATCGTCCATGTCGCCGATTTCTTCCTGGGAAATCAAAACACCGGAAGGCGCAAGTATTCCAATGTGATAACGATCGTAGGCGCGCTCCGGAATGATTTCTTCGTCACCTTCGACCGGACCGATCAGGTACTTCCTGAGGTCGTCGATCAACATGGCCCTGGCTTGTTCAAAGTGATTCATGAGATTCCTTATATCGATGTGATGCCTGTAACTACGGGAACGATTGCCATGCATGATTTTCCGAGAACACCTGCAGCATTGGTCTCGAAATCATCCAATACGACTGTAGCAAGATCGATGATCTGCAGGTCATCACGAACCCCGGGGGCGATGCCTCTCAATTGCGATATCTTCCTGATATCGTCAAGACAAGCGCTGGATAACTTTCCGATTCCGGTATCAGAAATTGAAATCATGCCTTCGGATATCCGGACATTCCGTTGTCGTCCCGAACATTCGGACCATAACAGTTTCTGATTTTCCTGCGGATCGGGAAAATTCAACACGGATCCCTGATCCATGACATCACAACCATCGAGCAGAAGTCCGATATTCGGGTATGCAGGATATCGATACATATGGAAGCCATTTGTTCTTAATGCTGTTGAGTTTTTATATCCTTTTTTAATTATTTGACTATCTCGAGATAGAAGTTTTAACGATTTCTTTGCCCGCGTAGCCGCCACATAAATAACACGAAGTTCTTCAGCACTATCCATTCTGTTAGGCGGAAGAATCAGTACCTGGTCGAATTCCAGGCCTTTTGATCGATGAATTGTGGAAATAACCAAGCCGGCATTGACACGATTCCCTGCAGCGATAGGCGCGTTGCGCTCCATGCGACTGGCGATTTCAGAAAGCTGAATACCATCATCGCCTTCATCAATCAATCCCTGCGCCAGAAGATACTCAATGGCCTGCTCATATGTAATCGATACCAAAGCTGCGATATGGTTCGTCCAGCGGAGCCGGACTTTCTCCATGGATATTCTGTCGCCCTCAAATCCAATGAATAACCGGCCTATCCAGCCTGGCCAATAATTACCGCTTGATCCTCGCCATAATGTCGCATCAATGCCTTGCGATTTGCACCAAGACCAGACCGAGTATGCTTCAAGGTTGTTTCTGACAAGAACAGCCGTTGAATCAGTTTGGGTAATAACTTCTTGAAATCTTTCGAAAGACACTTTGGCACCAAGATCTCTGAGCAGCTCGTCCAGCATCGAGCCGTCTGGCGACAGTCCGTCCTCACCCATTGCCAATCTAGCTTTATGAACAAAATCAAGCATGTCGTCGGTTTCAAATCGGCGGTATGTTGAGAACTCTTTTCTTACAAGCGGTCTATCCGTATAACTTCCGACAGACAACTTCTTCAAAAAGTCGACGGACGTAAAGCTGTCTGCACTGTCATTTTCTTCAAAATCATAAATTGCCTGGGCAGGGTCACCCAGAAACATGCAACACCCGGAGTTTAGGGCAACGCATTCGGCAAGAGCCAGCACCATTCTTGCCCTTGGCCCATTGAGGTCCTGTACTTCATCTACAAGCAGAAAGCGCAGTTTTGAAATTTCATCTACGGAATTCGGTAGCTTTTCTTCTGCAAGTAACTTATTGAATTGCTCTATTCGTTCTGAAAAACCAGATACGATTTCATCACGCTGAATATCGCTCCGCAGAAAATAGGTCGCAAGAGAGTCGAAAGTGCGGATTTGCACATAGAGAAGCCGCTCATCGCCCCCCGCATTCACTTTTGCAAGCAGTCGCTTCTTCAGTTCGGATACTGCAGACCGGGTAAAACTGAGAACCAGAATCTCTGCCAATGGATTATCGACATTACCGCTCGAGATCAGGTGCTCTATACGCTCGATGAGAGCATGCGTTTTTCCCGTTCCCGGAGGAGCGACGACCAGCATGTCTTCGGTAATATCTGCCGTAATGACCTCATCCTGTTCGTTTACCAGTATTTCGGGCTGAGGTTGGTCAGGCACGACTTCGATTGATTCAGGCGGTAAAACCGAATCAGTCAGACTCCCGAAATTTTCGTAATAGCCAGTATCCGGCTGTTCGTTCCGTTCAAACGGGTTGGATTCTGACGTAGACGGCATGGCGTTAAAGTCAATGCGCCTATGCCAAAGACTGTCCGGATTCACCACGCCACGCCCGCGGGGGCCATCAAGTTCGAACTGCTGACGTTCAGTCCATCGGTAGTTCGGGAGCGGATTCCAGAGCACTGGGTTTACGCGTCTGTATGCCATCAATTCAAAATAGCCGAGTCTCGAAATGATGTCGGAAAGCTCCAGGCCTTCATCCCCCTGCTGGATGCAGAGCACATTGGTCTGGTATCTGATATTGGATTTCACGGCTCCAGTCCATCCAGTCTTATCATCAACGGAAGACCCGTGAAACTCTGTACTTTCGAATCTCCGGCCACATTGGATTCGGCATAGACTGTAACGGCAAGCGAATGCGTTATTCCACAGTACAGTTTTATCAAATCCGAGAGCCCCCTCAAATCACCCGCTGAATTCTGGCACCTCAGGAACATATTTCCAAGGCTTACGAAGCCATCTGAATTATCGGAGATCATCGAGGTAACGGACCCCTTGGACGGGAGAATGCCGAAATCGAATGCCGCTTCCATAGCAATTGGATCCGTCACGAAGAAATCACAGGACCGGTATGTGCCGAGACCCAAATCGTGGCCGGAAGGCAGAATTCGGCAGAAACTGTTATCCGACTGCCGGACTCCGAAATCCGATGCCAATTGCACCTGAAATCCGTACTGAAGAAGCCTACCACAGCCATAGCCTGTCAGTTGCTGCGGAATGGCAGTTTCGATGACTTCGACGTCGGGAAAAGAATTGATCAGCAGATTCCTTATGATGTGGCATTGGCTGACACCGCCGGCAAACAGGACATGTGTAAGATGCGGAAGGCTGATCCTGGAGCGATATAAAAACTCGTGAATACGTTTGACGGCCTCATTGGCCATATCCGTTATAACGTCAACGATAAGACTAGGTGATAACGTCATGGCGGAGTCCAAATCCAGCCATGAGGGCCAGATTGGCACATCATCTTCATCCTCGGGAAAATCGGCTGTAAGTATCTGGCGCTTATAGATCTCAATTTCGATTTTGAGCAGATCCCTGCCTTCCGGAATGGCTGCCAGCTTCGCTTTGACACCGGGTGAATTATCGATCAGGAGATCAAGAATGCGCTCATCCATCTGCGAGCCGCCTAATACTGAAACATCGCCGTCGACTGCGAGTTCATGCAGTACATCGCCGGATTTCCTGACAATGGACAGATCGAGCGTGCCACCGCCCCAGTCAATAACAAGAATCGTATTGTCATTGCTCATTCTGCCGGGATTGATTGCTCCCACCAGAGCCGCCGTTGGTTCGTAAATCAGACGAACATTCTCGAAGCCGGCATTCAACGCGCTCTGCAATAGCGCTTCACGGTGCTTTCCGGAAACGTTGACAGGCGTACCGATTATCGCCTCCCGTATCGGCGCGTCTCCGGCGACCTGTCGGGCAAGGAATTTGAGCATTTCCGTAACTAGATCCGAGGTAGGAACCGTATTCGGCCCTACTTTGATATCACGATTACCGAGACTGAGCTTGAGATCTCTTACGGGAAATGATTTTTCAGTCGCATGGCTTAGCGCCCTATGCGCCGCCTCACCGAAAACTATGGCTCCATTTCTCCAGGCGCCGAGAGAATCCAATGGTTTTTCAGCCCTGACTTTTCCATTCGGCTCGAGGACGGATACGGTCGATGTCGTGGTTCCTAGATCAATTCCTATTTTCATAAGGCTTCCTGACTTTCTTATGGCATCTGAATCGGCTGAATCTGGTCTGTCGTAATATAGTTATCATGTCTAAGGGAACGCAGAAAATTATTGAAGTTCGATGCCGCCTGAAGTGCATTTTTTTCAATGGGCTCATGTACAACCATCTTTGAAAGGCAATCTCTGATGGTAACCAATACCCGAAGCTGCGTATCGACAAATTGCCGCTTTGTTCTGAGCTCGGCCTCTTTTACCTTATCTTCAGAACCTTGTATGATGACATCGTGTCTTGTTCTGAAATTTCCCAATTCATGCTCTGATTTTTCAAGATCTGCCATGCATTTTTCAAGCTCTCCCTTCCTCGCCTGCAAATCCTGACTCAAGGCTTCTTTCGACTGCTCAAGTCTATATGCCGTGTCGCTCAACTCGTCAATATGGTTTCTGAAGTCTGCACAGTCATTTTCGAGTTTTTCAATGACTTTAAGCTGCGCTGAAAGTCTCGTCTCGAAAGACTTTGACAACGCTGCCGCCAAAGCCGACACCCCGTCGACCAGAGACGATATTTCGGGCAGAACCCCCGGGGAATTGGATTTTTTGGTTCTGGAATTGGAATTGGACTTATCGATGCCGCCATCTGTTACACCCGATCCGGCCGCATCACCCTGCACTTTGCCTGAGGAAATGGAAAGCGGATGCCTGCAAAGCCTGACTGATGCAGGGAACTCATGTGGCACTGAGTCTATGGTTTCAATCAGCAAGAGCATCGACTCCTTGCAGAGCGGCATGGAATCACGCGCACACATCTCCGGAAGGAAATTCATCCATAATGATTTCGCTTTGAGGACTTCTTCTTTGTGCACATCGGAAATCAACGCCCGGTCGAAGCCAATGGCGAATCCTGCAATGTCAGACAAGCCCCGGAAGTCGAGCGATACCGGATTCTTTGAATTATGGCTTCTGGACTCGAATGCCCTTGCAAAGGAAATATAGATATCCATGCATGCAGTATCCGATCGCTCTGCCGCAAGAACGGCAGCGCAATCAAACATGGATTTGAGGAGCTTATGCGTGGATTTCGGGTTGAATTCGACTTTTTCAATCAGATAATTGAACAAAGCGGATATGTTTTCAGGGTCGGATTTGGCATTGAGTTCTCTGGCTTTTATACGGACCGCATCCAGGTACTCGATCTGATTGGAAGGCGCATGGCCGGCAATCGCCTCCGCTCTCGCCAGAAGGTCGTTGCCTCCCGATTTAAGAAGGTCAATGGTTTCCCTGGCCAATGGCCCCAGTTCGCTTTTTGATAACTTAGACATTCAAATTTCTCACATAGGAGTCAAAATCACTGCAAATCCGTCGCAGATTCACGACTACATCAGAATCAAAATCAATACGGCCAGGATCAGGAATATTTTCAATATTGAAATCAGTCATGACAGCGGCAGCATAACGGTATGACAGACATGATATCGCATAAATCCTGCCATTTTCCGCACACTGAGCACAGGCCGAACGGACGGCGTCAAGAGCATAGTTGAATTCAGCCGTGACGAGAACGCCGTTGCAGCTGTATCTGTGCGAGAGAATAAGCCACATGGCCGCAAGCTGCGAGGCGATACTCCGGGGCAGGCCTTCAAGTTCGGGCAGACGGACGAGTTCACCGGAGCCGCTAAACGAAATGTCCACCAGTCTTAGTGCGAGCATTGACGCCGTCTCCGCCTCGGGATTAAGCCCGCTTGCCATACGGGCCGAAAGACTTCTTGAGTTCACCCGAACACCTTCAGCCGCCGCCAAGCCCAGATAGCAGAAAAATATTTCTTCAAGAATCCTGGATGAACCGTTTTCATGGTACGAATTGATCAGATTTTTTATGTTTTTCCTGTGATTACGGGAGTCATTTGCATGGTTTTCTTCGACTGCAATCTTCAGGAATTCCGAATGGATCAATTTATCTTTTTCACAATGATATACAAGGACCTCATGATCTTCCGGACCATTGGCTTCCAATGAAAAAACATACCTGAGCGCTTCTGAAGAAATCCGGAGCGCATCAGGTGCCGTCCTTACACTGAGAGCATTTGTACCGCGGCATTCATCCCGTAATTCAATTTTGATTTCGGTCGGAAACAGACTCACTACGTCGAGGTCGAGCGCAACCAAAAGAACGCCCCCCGTCCGGAACACGTTCTCTACGCTCAAATTCCTGACTACGGGTGCAAAATCAATCGTCCAGGAAACCCTTTGATTTTGGCATTCCAGCGACAACACAACGCTTGAGTCTCTTCCGGAACCAAGCGCGGAAATGACTTCCGGATAAAAATCCGACTTGATTCCCGAGACGGCAGTAAACGACCTGCCGTTCATCTTCAGCGTTCCCATGCATGCCTCAGGAAAATATGGTGTTATGAAAAGTTCTTCCGGCCGGGTCCGGCCGTCGATTGACAGCAGCGGATAGATGTAATTTGAATGACATCCCGTCAATCCATTGACAAGGACATCAAAAATGGCAGGCATCCATCTCAGGCCGACCTGCCAGTCAGGGCCTGTGATTACGCCATTGCAAAAACGTACCGACTCTATATCAGATAAGCCTATTTCCTTAGCGGACCTGATTATACAGGCGTCACTTGATATCCTGATTGAAACTGACGAAAACCCATCGATGGACGAGGCCTGGATTTCCGCCGAGTCTGATGCAATGAAAAACCGGAACGATTTCGCGAACCTGCAATCGGGAGTTCCGGGAATGACTTCAAATATCCCCGCAGATAGGTTGATTCCGGAGTTTTTGGCCATCACCGAAAGATTTACGGCGAGCACGGAGCCATCATGGACGACTGAATTACGGTCAACACGCGCAAAACACTCGATACCGTCGAACATCATCCATAATCCGAAACTTCCATCGAATATCTGGTCATGGAACATATCGGGGCACTTGATGATTATGTCTGAAGACTCGCCTGCGATCCTGATGTTTCCGGATCCGGTAAATGATATTCCATTGCAAGAAATCTCAGTGTCAGGAGGATATGAAAAATCGGGAATTGTCCGGAAATCAATATTCCACTTCAATTTTCCGGCTTTGACGAATGCGCTGCCTTGTGAATTTCCTCCCAGCCTTATTTCAGCAAAGCGCCTGTTCCGGAATAGCGATTCATTACGGGATATTTCGGAAATATTGGTCAGTGTGATTTCAGAATCTATACACTCCGTGACAAGCGATATTCCAATACTGTCAGCGTCCGGGGACATATGCTTGAGAATGGCTTCGGACGGACGGCAGATATGTCCGGAGGAAATCAGAAACGAGTCATGATTCAGAGGCCATACTTCGATATTACGGCTTTGAGATAGTTCCTCATTACGGAACAGTTCGGCATTTAAGCGGTTTCCGGAAACGAAATCCAGTTGACTTATATCAAGAAAAAAGCCTCGTCGACCCACGCACATACCGTTTTTTATATCCCCCTGCCATACCTTTTTTCCTCCAAGCGCGAACGCATATCCCTCTCCGTCCTCCATGGACGTACGGATATTTACGATTGATATATATAGTTTTCCGGAACGCCACTTGAATTTATGAAAGAAAATCAACCCCTCACGGCGCCTGCCTGATGAATCCATCAAATCACTCGCCGATGTGGTGTATCTTGAATCAACCACCATGATGTTTTCGTCTTCGCCCCCTCTTTGCAGAAGCGCCCTGCCAAGCGGAAGTTCGGTGTGGTGTCTGAATGAAGAACAGGTTCTGCCATCCGGCCACATGCAGTTCACCGACCCCATGCGTGAGAGTCTGAATAACTCGGCCCGTGTCCAAACGCAGGACAGTCTCGATATCCACTCCTTAAGAACGCTTGCCGCCGATGGTGTCAGTTGATCCAGGTCATTTCCCGTCTTTTCCATCCACCAAAGACGCAGATCGGACCAGGACCACTCGATCAAATCCAGTCTGTCGGGATGCCGCTCTGCGGCATCCACGAGCGACAGCAGTTCACGAGCTATTCCTGAAAGAACATTTTCAAGCAAGCCGACATCGCGTCGTTCATTTTCCGGAAGCGTAGCAATGTATTCACGGATCGGAATATCGATGCCACTTCCTGAATCATCCGGGGCAATCGAAGACCTGAAATCCACAACCCAGGATAGAAACTGCTTGATTATCCTATTTCTGTCTTTTCCGATCCCCGCCTGCTCGAAAATAAGAGCGATGAAACGGTTGTGAACATCATTATCCTGGAGATCTGACAACCCGGCTTCATCGGTATTCCGAAGAACGTCGCGGCAGAATTTTGTCAGTTCAACCTCGGCAGGCATGCGTGCATTTTCCGACACCCTCTTTGAGACCTCCCTGTGGAATTCCGGCCAGAAATAATTGCCTCTAACATCGGCAAGACAATACATCGAGAGGTCAAGAATGGATTTACGTAATTGTTTGTAGGCCTCACGATTAAAATATGGTGAATTTGCAAAGCTGACGATTTGGTTTGCAGACAAATCCAGCTCATCCTGGCTTAATGGTAACGCGTTGATCCAGTAGTATTTCTTCATTATTGTTACTTTTCGCACCGGCCAATACTTGCGCGTACACAAGCACATCGAAATCGACATGCGCAGCAATGCATTTCATTTGAATTTCGGTTCAGAATCAGGAGATATTCCCGGCCGATCAAACCGTAGCGGCTGGGGCCATTCATTTGGCGTAATTCCATTCCATGGAGTCCATCGTAGACATCATCGTCTGCCTATACCGATTCATCAATTTGCCTTGATATTTCTAATAGTCACACGCCTGAAATCCAGCGTCAACCACCTACAGATCTCTTCACCCAACGCCAGCAAAGACCACCTCCCCCTCCCCCGCAATGCGCATTCCCAGACCACCAATACCCGCCACCCGAGCCTGCGGCACTCGGCAAGATTGCGGGCATCGCAGGCCATGTTGGCTTTGATCTTGGCATTCCAGAACCGGCGGTTGCTTTTCGGCAGCCGTGTGCCGTGGCAGTCGTGGCCATGCCAGAAGCAGCCATTGACGAAAACAAGCGTTCTCCGTGAGCTCAGCACGATATCCGGCCGACCGGGAAGGTCTTTGGCGTGTAGACGGTAGCGGAACCCCGCGGCATGCAGGATGCGTCGGACGGTAAGCTCGGGACGCGTATCCTTGCCCTTGATGCGGCCCATCATCGCGGAGCGTTCGGCAGCCGTCATACTGTCTGCCATTGCAGTTATTCATCTCCAAAGAATGCATAACGACGATCGATCACGGGCCTGCCACTGCGGATACGGAGTTCTTCGGCAACCGACAGTTTGAAAAACTCCGACGGACCAAAATTTCCGTCCACCGGAACGTCAAGACGGAATGAAGCTCCCAGTTCAATGAGCAGGTAATCTCTGGTGTTGCTGGGATTGTTTTCACGCGAACCGCTCTGTATCGCACTGATCCGGTCCCTTTCGACCACTTCCGCTGAAAGCACGGGGTAACACCATTCTCCGCGCAACGTACCGTTGGGAAGCTCATAGCAGGGTACGGCATAACGCATCTCGTCGAGGGCATTGCGCTCTTCCTGGCCGACGGCTTTCATGCGGACATGCATCCACTTTGCCTCACCCTTTTCGAGCGCCTCGTAGTAATCCGGAACACGGGATCTGCGTGAGCCTGTTTTGATCAATGCCGTTAGGCCTTCATGACGGACCTGCTTCATGCCACGGACCGGAATGCGGGCCGGAGACTCGGCATAGAGACGGTCAGTGAACATTTCGGCATCGGCTACTTTGTTTCCGGAATACTGCAGCCGCGAACGCAGGAACTCGCGTAGCCAGCCGTTTGACGACCCCGGGAGCAGCGGGAACGCGCCGATTCCGACTTCACGAATCCATTCGTCATAGCGGTTGCTTGACGATTGCTCGTCAACCGCCCCAGGATACAGGGCAAATGCACCGAAAACAGGGCGTGACTTAGACCAGTGACCGCCGCTGTTGCCCTGACGGTAAATCAGGGCATCCCGGTAACGGTGCATCTGGTTGATGGCATCATCCGGTACTTTGTCGAGCTCTTCGGCATCTTCGGCTATCCGATACTTGGCATCGAAAATCCAGCTGAGTCGGCTTCCATCGGGGAAGTCGGCTTCCAGAAAGATGTCCGGCTTCTGTGCAGTAGTGAAACTGGACAGTCCATCATTGCCACCCCGTCGAGTAAATTGCGGTTCATGACTGAGTCTCACGTACACGCCGGAGGACGAACTGAACTCGAAAGCTGCCTGTCGACCGTCAATCAGCTGTTTCTCAAAGAAACCATGCCGGAGCTTCGCCGAGGACGAATGTGTTTCTATAAACCCTAGCTCATCAACGAGCATGTCCTTGATGGCGAGAAAACACCAGACCTCATAAAGCTCATCCATGCTCTTAAGCGAAATCGCGGCGCCATTTCCGAGCACATCCAGATACAGCTTGAGCTTCTGCCAGATCCTGTAGACACGGGAATAGCCAAGTCGGTTGTGAAGCACGAGGGACTCGCGGCCATTATCTTCATAAGCACCGATGTCGCGGAAAAATGGCCTGGTTTTCAGCTTTTCAAGCGAGAATTTCCATTCTTTTAGTTGCTCGATGAATGACGCCGAAAGCACCTGGTTTTCAGGAGCGTTATTCATGCCGAGCGCTTTCGAGTGAAGCGCATCCATGGTTCTGTGGCAATGGACAAGAACCATCTTGACGAACCGGTTTTCGGGGGTATCGGTACTTAGCCTCTTTTCAACGATGCGGTAATGCTCGCCGTAATTTCCGGCGGCGAAATCTTCTGCCAGCGCCTGCTCGATGCGGACAGGAAGCCGCCCCTTCAAACGATCGGCCTTGATCCGCCGCTCTTTCTCGAGCAGCCGGGAATGCGGCGCCTCGAGAATGCGCTTTACCGCCTCCTCGAGCTGTTCCCGAAGGCCAGTGAATTGGGCCAGCCAAAGCAATGGGAAACGCTCATGCGGCTTCCGGCTTTCGGCCAGTTCCTGCTCGGTTTTTCCGCTCAGTGAAAAGCGCCAGAGCGGGTACTGCCTGTCGACTGCGGACAGGATGGCTTCCAAATCGGTCCCTAGGTCCATTTTAGTGGGTAGAACAAGCAGGGATATCGGCCATTCGACCTGACCGGCCTCGGTTCGGTAACGCACGGCTAGCCGGAACCAGCCGATGTCATTGCCGAAATTGATTGTTCCAGCGAGATATTTTTTGTGCTTGAAATGGAACGCATCTGCCACGGCACGCAGACGATGGATGATGACCGGTTCGTAATCGATCTTTACGCCCTCTTTGAATGCAAATTCGAATTCATAGGACTGGTTCTCAAAGAATACAGGCTCGTTCGGCGCGGGAAAGGGAGCAACAGGGCCTGCGCGAATGATTTCAGTAGGAGCGACGCCATTTCGTGCCGACAACGTTTTCATCAGCCGCTTTTGAGGACCGGAAACATCCTTTGACCAGACCGTTAGGGTCCAGTCATCGCTTTCGATTTTAAGCAGCTCGGGCATCCCGGATCAGGGCCAGAAACTGGTGAATCCGTTGTTATTGAGCCGTTTCTGCATCCATCGTAGTTTACGGATACTCCGGAACTCTATGGATGGATGCACCCCATCCTTGCCAACCCGGTAGAAATCGGTGCGTTTCCCACCCTCCGGGAACATCGGTAGTAGCAGCTGCTCAAGCTGCTGGATGACGTTACTGTTATCATCGGTTCGCGAGGCCAGCTTTTCATTGTCGCCTTCGATCCTCGGCAGTACTTTCATCATGATGAAGTCGTCCCAGACGGCCTTGAGTGCGGAGTCATCACCTGGCGCATGGAAATGTACGGAAAGCAATAGTTCGTTCAAGGCGCGGTACGCCAGTTCGAATGAAGTTCCCTTCAGCACGTCATTGACCTGACCCAGGAAGGCGACGGATTGTATACCGTCTTTGTCAGCAGTCGCTCCTGCCAGCTGGGACCTGTCATCAATATGGGTCCGGGTCGGGAAACCGAGCTTTACCGGTGACGCGGACTGTTCGAAATAATCATCAAAATCATTAGGGAAAAACTCGCCAAAATCAAAGGTCAGCGCCCGATCGATGACTTTGCGGGAAAACCCATGAGTCGTTTCGTCCATGTTAACGGTACCGGCCACAATCAGATTTGGCGGCAATGGCATGCCATGGGCACTGAAATAGCTCCATAACCCATCGAATTCAGCAGCATCCAGCCCCAGCGAACTTCGAATATTTTGAACACCATCGGGAATACGAAGTATGGGATCGCAACTGTAGGCATCCGGGCTACCATCCCATTTGCGGGACTCAAGGACGGACAGATAATCAGCAAAATACTGTTCAACCGGTGCGAGATTCATTTCATCAAGGCAGAGCCAATATGTCTGCATTTCCGGTACTGCTTTGATAACCACGCTTTCGGCTGTAGCACTGGAATATGCATTTTTCCAGGCTTCGGCCATGAATCGCAAGGTTTCCGTCGCTACATATTCAGGCTTTCCACCGATACGAGAAACATAGCCTAGGAGGTCTGACGGTTCATGCCACTCAGGGCGGACTGGAACTATCAGGCGATGACATTCATCAACCTGTTGACGCACCAGCCGAGACTTTCCGGTGCCTGAAATACCGGGGAAAAGCGCAAAGGATTTAGGTAAGCAAACCGATGCGTTATTAATGTGATTATGATGAGATTCAGTGGCATTTTTCGGGGTTAGATAATAACGTCCAGATTCAGTTGAGAACCCGAACTGCGGATAAATATTTGAAATTATTTTAATAAAAGAATCTAAATCTAACCTTGAGTCCTTGCCTTCGGTCCACTGCGTAGACAAATAATAGTATTTATCATTTCTGAAAAAAATTGGGTCCTCAAAAAACCTTATATGATTACCCATTGAAAGCTCATCGGCCGAAAGCACCCTTTCTGACATCTTAAAAATGGATGTCAGCTTATACCCATCTGTTTCAATAGAAAAATTATCGTGCTCAGATGAATTTCGATTTAAAAGAGAAAAAAATGACTCTAAACCATCAAGCTGCTGCAAAAAGGTCAATACGGAATAAACAAACCCATTTATTGAATTATTGGATCTAATAAAAGATATTTTAGAAATATATTTATTTTCAAAATATTTATATACGTCTTCATTCTCTTTTAATCTAGAAATCACAACCGGAAGCATTCCGGATCCCACTGCAATCAAGTTTGTGCAATTTAAAATAACTGATGAAAGAAAATCAGTCCTGACACCAGGCTTATCAGATAATATTTTTTTAGCCCCGAGACGATCAGCTTCATTTACAAGCGGCTTGTAAAAGATGCTCCTGCTGTAATGATCAAGCGCAAGAATCTCAGGCAGAGTTGAATTTTGCGTTGAAATAGCCTCTGCCGCGCCTTGCTGGCCGAGCCTTCTTATCTTATCCACCACATCTAAATAATCGGAAATCTGATAAACAAACTCTTTCAGGTAAACTGAAAACAAGATGTATTGGCTTGGCGCAACGATAAATTGACCCTCAGCACTCTGAACCGTAAATGATGAATCACTTACATCCGAAAAACCACAGCGCAATAGTGCATCCTTATCCTCCTGATTGAAATTTAACTCAGGCCACTTCATTCTTGGGAAGTCAGCTTTAACAACAGTTCCCAAACGAGTTAATGGACGCAACATATTTTAACCCCTAAAGAATTTGTTTATAAATCTCTTCTGCAACCGCTTTTACTACATTTACCGTTACGCTGTTTCCAAACTGCTTGTAAACATGGACATTGGATTTATTCCAAATAAAGTCGTCTGGAAAGCCTTGTAATCTGGCTGCTTCCAAGGGGGTAATTTTTCTCGGGTTAAGCCCCCCCTGATCCACCAGTATTTCGCTGCCATCTTTGTAGTATCTGGCTGAAATCGTATTGGTGTACTTCGATTCTGCATTCACAATACCGAAACCAAAACCTTTGCCGTTGATTCTATTTTGATCTTTTCTTTTTCTGTGCCCGGACCATAGCTTGTCTGAAATCGTATATTTTTGCTGCGGGTTATCTTCCAGAATGTCTCCGACCCTTGTTTGAATACCAAGTGGTTCTGGATATTTGAAATGATGGATTTTTTTATCTCGCCACAACACAATAAATATCCGCTGACGGTTCTGAGGCACACCAAAATCAATTGATCTCAGAACCATGTGTTTGGCAGCTTCCTGAAGCTGTCTTGGCGACCCATTGATAATCAAAGTCTTGTCAATATTACATTGGTAGCCTAGCTGGACCATTCTCTGCAAAATCGTCTGTAGAGTGAACCCCTTGTCGTGACTTAGCAAACCCTTAACGTTTTCGAGCAAGGCCACCTTCGGTTTCTTTGTTTCGAGGATGGTGGCGATATCGTGAAAGAGCGTTCCGCGGGTATCCGCTATCCCGAGCTTCAAGCCTGCGTGTGAAAACGGCTGGCAAGGAAAACCTGCTAAGAGGACATCATGGTCCGGAATTGCGGTGGGATTTATCTTGGTAATATCACCAAAAGGAAAATCCCCGTGGTTCTCAAAATATGTTTCCTGTGCATTTTTCTCAAATTCGGAAGAAAATACGCATACGCCACCATGCTCTTGGAATCCTAATCGCATTCCACCGATTCCCGCAAAAAGATCAATGAATTTGAATTTAGGTGCTTTTCTTGGCTTGATTCCGTATTTCTTTTTAGACTTAGGTGAAATCTTGCCATCAGCCTTCAAAATTCCCTCGCCAATTAAGGCCTTCTTGATTTTAACCCGCGTGACCTTTCGGCTCTGCCCGAAATATTTAAACCCTCCATGATAGGCATGCACCCACTGCGAAATGACGGCTTCGTCTTCACTACCCTCGGGCTTAACTTCCTGAATCAATTGCTTTAGTTCCATCTGCTGCTTCTGTTATTTGATGTGTTGGACCAAAAATACCTGGGGCCAGTCTCATGAACCGAGACCGCTGTTTCGGTAATGATTTGATGATACCTCAACAAACCGGCCAAAAAGCTGCCACCCTGCCTTGAAATTCTCACCCTATGAGAACCCTAGGCGTTATCCTTAGCCTGTAACAAGTTTGGCCCACTCCACGGGCTGGGCGGATTTATCCCCACTTGCCGGGCCCGACACAGGTCAAACCGGCTAAATCGGAGAACAGCAGGAAAAAGTCACGCCCGAAAGACGGCCAAACCCTGGCTCGGCCCACCCCGCCCCTGTCTGAAATTACCCTGCCTGCCATGCCGGTGGCCATGAACAGCCCGGAATATGACCGGCTGATGCGACAGCGGCTCCAGGCCTATCTGATTGAGCGGCAGGCCGCCAAAGTGAAGCAATAAGCCATATCAGGCAGCGATCCGAATGCCTGGGTTAAACTAGCCGCCCTAGATCCGGATCCTGCCATGGCCGCCCCCAACGCTACCGTCTACAAGTGCGAACTGCAGGTCACCGACATGGACCGGCACTACTACGCCAGCCATAACCTGACTCTGGCCCAGCACCCCTCGGAAACCGAACTGCGGCTGATGGCCCGCCTGCTGGCCTTTGCCCTGTTCGCCGAGGAACGCCTGGAATTCGGCCGCGGCCTGAGCAGCGAAGACGACCCGGACCTGTGGCTGCGCGACTACACCGGCGATGTGGAGCTGTGGATCGATCTGGGCCAGCCGGACGAATCACGGATCAAGAAAGCCTGTGCGCGTGCCAAACGGGCTGTGGTACTGGGCTATCTGGGCAACGCCTTCGACATCTGGTTCGGCAAGAACGAAAGCACCCTGCGCCGCTTCAAGAACCTGACCGTGGTGGCGCTGCCCGGCGAATCGGTGGAAGCCGCTGCCGCCCTGCTCCAGCGCGGCATGCGCCTGACCGCCATGATCCAGGATGGCGAAGTGCAGCTGATGAGTGAATCGGACAACGTGACGATGCGGCCGGTGTGGCTGAAAAAGCCGGAGTAAATGCCCTCATCCGGCCCTGCGGGCCACCTTCTCCCTCTGGAGAAGGAATAAAGCACGCTTTTCTCCCTCTCCCTCTGGGAGGAAAGCAAAGAGCGCCCTCATCCGGCCCTGCAGGCCACCTTCTCCCTCAGGAGAAGGAAAAACACATGCCCTTCCCCCTCTCCCTCTGGGAGGAAAGCAAAGAGCACCCTCATCCGGCCCTGCGGGCCACCTTCTCCCTCAGGAGAAGAAATAAAGCACGCTCTTCTCCCTCTCCCTCTGGGAGAGGGCTGGGGTGAGGGTGACAAAGAGCGCCCTCATCCGGCCCTTTGGGCCACCTTCTCCCTCAGGAGAAGGAAAAACAAATGCTCTTCCCCCTCTCCCTCTGGGAGAGGGCTGGGGTGAGGGCTACGCCAAAATCGATTTAGCCACAGCCTCGGCAATCTTGATGCCATCCACCGCCGCCGACAGAATACCGCCGGCATACCCCGCGCCCTCGCCGGCTGGATACAGGCCCGGGGTGTTCAAGCTTTGCAGGGAATCGGGCGCACGCTTGATGCTGATCGGCGACGAGGTGCGGGTTTCCACCCCGGTCAGGATGGCATCGTTCATGGCGAAGCCGGCGATCTGCTTGTTGAATTCGGGAAGGGCCTCGCGGATGGCCTGCACCGCGAAGTCCGGCAGGGCCTCGGCCAGATTGCACAGGCGCACGCCGGGTTTGTACGAGGGCTCCACGCTGCCCAATTTGGTGGACGGCACATTGCGCAGGAAATCGCCCACCAATTGTGCCGGCGCGATGTAATCGCC
>CAJBZC010000475.1 GCA_903959965.1 uncultured bacterium | reverse complement strand
GCATCTCGATTGCGTGCTCCTTGCCGTGATCCATTAGCGATTGTTTCATCTGAGCGGTGATAACATTGCGTTTTTCGTCACTCATTTCAAAAAGAATATGCCGCATACGATTCATCCATTCCCCGGTATTCCTGCCTTTCATGACAAACCCGTTGACACCGTCTTTCAGCAAGGTCCCCAGGGATGCCGTATCTGAGGCGAGTACCATCGTACCGTTGCTCATTGCTTCCAGTGCAGTGTTTGGAAAATTGTCAATGAGGGAAGGTATGATGACCAGATCCGCCGTCGCATATTCCATGTCAAGTAAAGAACGTTCAAGATGCGAATGATATTGGAATCGATCCGGAAACAATGTAGAAAGTTCCTGTAAAGCATCCTTGCAGGATTGTCCATTCACGATCCCGGCCTTTCCCGCGATGATGAAATCTGTATCATCGTGTCTGTCAAGGTAGTTTCGGATCAGGTCAAAAAGCAGTTCAGCTCCTTTAATCCTTGAAACGGTACCGGCATAGAGCACTTTTTTTCTGGGAAACGAGGCTGCTGAGGCGGATCGCACGATGGTCGGGTGAATTTTAATATCCACCGGAGTAGGCAACAGTTCAATGGGCGTTTTCAATCCCAGGTCTTTTTCAATGAATTTAGCCAGGTGATCGCCAGGCCCGATGATGTGTTCAAATCGAAGGATTGATTGTTTCTCCAGCCACTGGATGAAACGCTTACCAAGATGTTTGTTCCCCGGGTTATTGTCCCAGAGTTTGTCATAACTGGAGATCCGTAGGATCGAGGGATGAGCCACCCGAAAGAGACCAATCGCCTTCCAGTTGCTGTAGTGTATCACATCGATCCGCATCCTGGAAAGTTCTTTGCGCAAATGCCGGTTGATGGTCAGGCTGGCCCAGCTCCTTTGCAATCCGTCCGACAGCCAGGGCCTCAGTATGTAGTCCATAGGACGCAAAATCCACGGAATGCGAGGCTTGCGCTCAATAACCCTGATTCCCCTGAATTGGATTTCACGATCTGATTCCCCGGAAAGGAAGATGGTTACATCATGCCCCAATGATAAGAGGGCGTTGGCCGTATTGAAAGTGTAGGTGGACAATCCTCCGGGGTACAATTGTTCCCCCCTGAGGAATTCAGGTGTTACAAAAGCAATATGCATGTGGTTTCAGGTATAGTCTAAACAGACCAGCCATGGTGCATGTGAAACCATGCACCATGGCTGGTGACGAAATTGAACAATATTAGCGATCAACCGGCATCGCGCACCTTCCGGGCACCTTCCGCATAGCCATAACCATAGCCATAGCCGGAGGCGTGTCCGTTTCCATGGGAATAGCCCATGAAAGAATGCTTCTTGATACCATTGAGTACGATGGCCAGGTTGGGCAGTCGCTTACGGGTATAAGCCTCCCGGATCATCTGGAAATAGGATCTGGGCGTGTACTGATGACGCATCACATAGAGTGTGGCAAAGGCATGCTTGGCCAGGATGCGAGCATCCGTTACGGATCCAATCGGTGGGGAGTCAATTACGATGAAATCGTAATGGAATTTCAACTCCTGCATCAACTTCTCCATCCGCTCATTGAGCATCAGTTCTGCCGGATTAGGTGGACGCAGGCCTTCTGGAAGTACATCCAATGTATTGAAGTCTTCCATCTTCTGACAAATCTTGGCAAGATTAGCCTGTCCGACGAGGTAGTTACAGATACCTGGGTTTACCGGTACCCCGCATCGTTCACCGAGCTTGCCTTTCCTCAAGTCAAAACCAAGCAATGCCACCTTTTTACCGGTTGATGCAAGGCTCGCAGCTATATTGATGGCTACGAAGGTTTTACCCTCGCCGGGTATGGAAGATGTAACAAGGAGCACCTTGTTGTCTCCTCCGATGCCCAGGTACATAAGGTTTGTTCGGATCTCCCTGAACTGTTCGCCAACAATATTGGTCTTTAGGGGATTCACCACTACACCGGTACCCTCAGACTCTCCCTTCTTGAATGTATTTTCAAATACCTCGCCCAGGATCGGAGCTTTGATGGCCTTCTCCACTTCCGTGCGGCTCTGGTAATTGTTGTTGATTCGTTCCCTAATCAGAATAAAGAGCGCAAAGATGACGATGGATCCAAGCAGGAATGTCGTATAAAGATTCAGCGGCTTCGGACTGATCAGGCCAAGTGTCGTTGGATTCACAATGAACTGACTGCTTCCCACCAAAGCAGCCATGGCAATCACATTCTCTTCTCGTTTCTGAAGAAGGAAACTGAATATCTCGTTTTTAATGGACTGCTGGCGCGTAATGTCAATTAACGCTCGCTCCTTTTCCGGCACAGATTTCAGCATACCCGTGTATGTGGATTGCTGCTGCGTATAACTGTTTCGGGTGGATAACAGACTATTACGGTAGTTGTTGGTACCCTCGGCAATAGCGGGCCTCAAACGAGCCACCTGCTGCTCAAGTGAAATAACCTTGGGATTCTCCGGTCCGGATACCTGCTTAAGCCTGTTGAGTTCCTCTTCAGCGGCAATTAGTTGAGACATCTGAGCGCTGACCGATGAGTTGCCCAGATCGATGAGGGCGGGCAGCGTCTCACTCTTTGCGTTCCGATCGTTCAGATAACTTTGTGCCTTGTTCAACAATTCCAACTTGAGATCGATGTCTGCGATCATCTTATCGGTCTGCTCAACGCCCGTCAGATAATTAGTACCCTGCTCAGAGATATCCCCCGCAATATTGTTGGAGGCCTTGAAGTCAGAGATGGACTGCTCGACACCACTCAATTCTTTCTGGACAACCGCGAGACGGTCCGTGATGAAATTCGAACTGTTCAACAGTGATTTACGCTTCTCTTTCACTGTCAATTCATCATAAATCGGTACCAGGGTGTCCAATATATCCACCGCCTTTTGCTGTACAGGATCAAAAATGGCCATTTCGATCAGGTCAGGATTTTTGGGCTTCGAGGTGGCCTGAAACTCCTTCATATACTGTACGGCCTTCTTTCCAACGGGCTGTACAGATAGCAGCAGATTCTCATACGTATCCCCCAACTGGGATTCATTCCTGATGAATATACCCATGCCAAAGGGTGTTTTCACCGGCACGTTAAAGGGATAGCTTTTGTTACCGATGATGACTGCATTGGCTTTCCAATCAATGTCAATGGCGAATACTCCCGGATTGGTGAGAGAATCCGGCTGATCGAGTATTAAGCTGAAAGGCGCAATTTTTCCATACATGAACTGACTGATCACGCTCCCTTTCTGAATGATCTCCTGATATAGATGGAGTTTTTTCACCACCTGATTGAAGACCTGGTAGGAAGAGATCAACCTCAGTTCCTTGTCCAGCGAATTCTGATTCGTACCAAAATTGATGCTGATGCTGGTGGAATTGTTACCCAATGCATCCTCACGCTTTATGGAAAGCAAGGCGTTTGCACCAAAAATCCTTGGGCTGTAGCGAATATAGGTCCACGCACCGGCGGCGCCAAGCGATAAGAGGATCAAAAGCAACGGCCAATAGATGATATACCGGGAAATCAGACCCGACACGTCCACTGAACTCTCCTCTTCCTCCGAGGGATTCCAGTCTTCCAGATTTTTATCAAGTGTATTCATATGTTAACGGATTAAGGCGAAGATGCCGAAGGAAAGTGAAATAATGGTGGTGGCAATACTCAGGAAACGGGTATAGTTGTCGTCCCGGTTTGCATAGGAAGCCTTCACAGGCTCTACATAAACAACATCCCGGTTCTGCATGTAGAAGTAAGGATTCTCAAACAACGTTTTTGAACGCAAGTCAATTCTGCCAGTCGAGCGGTGTCCTTTCTCCTCTCTGATGACAAGCACATTACTGCGTATGGCCGTGGGACGAAGATCTCCGGTTCGGGCGAGTACGTCAAAAAGGGTAATCCGCTCGTTGTTCATGTTGACTTGCGTCGGAGCCCCAACATCCCCCAACACGTTAACGTAGTGGTTCAAAAATCTCACTTTGACGATCGGAGCTTTTACAAATCGTTCCAACTGTTTGCCCAGGAATAGTTCCATCTCACGGATCGTAAGTCCCGCTGCCAGGAACTCACCTACATAGGGAAGCGTTATCATCCCACGCTTGTCCACCATATATCCAAGGGTAGAAGGTATCTGGGCACCACTGGTGGCCGGCCCACCACCTGCTGGTGATCCTCCGCCGGCTGCACTAAGCAGGGAGTTGAACATCTGCACGTCATCCGGATTGTATGCGGAGACCTGGATGCTCAATTGATCATCCGGCGCGATGAGCGCCTCTGTGAACGGACGAATAGGACCCAGGATGGAGTCCTTGCCCTGAATCAGGTCGTTCAGTACAACGTAATCCCTTGTTGCTGTGCACGACATGAAAAAAAACATGGCTGACATGATCAGCATGCCAAGGCTTCTGCCGGTTGATGGACTGTGTGTAAATCTCATACGTCTAGTTTTCGATACAGATGTAGGTGTTATGGTGAAATGCATTCATTGAATCTAATCAGTTCATCCAGGAAAAATTCATTGAGGTTTGTAGTTTCTGAACCAAGCTGCAAACCTGGCCAGTCCGTCACGAATGTCGGTCTCCGGACTGAACCCCGTCAGTTCCTCCAGTTTTGAAGTATCGGCATAGGTAATATAGACATCCGTAGTCTCCCGGGGCTTGCTGATCACCTCGGCGCGTTGCTCCAATACATTTTCCAGGATTCCGATGAATTCCTTCATATGAACAGGACTAGAATTACCAAGGTTCAGCACCCGGTATGGAACATTAGTACCTTCATCAACGGGAGGTTTGTCGATCAATCGGAAAACGGATTCAACAATATCGTCAACGTAGGTGAAGTCTCGGTAAAGATCACCACCGTCGAATAGCGTGATGGGCTTGCCAGCTTGTATAGCTTCCGAAAAACTGTAATATGCCATGTCAGGCCTACCCCATGGTCCGTAAACCGTGAAAAAACGAAGTCCAGTAGACGGAATACGGAAAAGATGGCTGTAGGTATGCGCCATCAATTCATTGCTTTTTTTTGTAGCGGCGTATAAGGAAACAGCAGCATCCGTCTGATCATCCTCACAGAAAGGTGTCTTATCCGCATTACCATACACACTGGAAGAACTGGCATACAAAAGATGTTGAACCGGATAATTCCGGCAGGCTTCCAGGATATTGAAGAACCCTTCGATATTGCTTTGAATGTATGCGTCAGGATTGACCAGGCTGTACCTTACACCGGCCTGGGCCGCCAGATTGATAACGATATCGAAACCATGACGCTCAAAGACCGACATAACCAATGCCTTGTCTGACAGGTCACCATACACAAAACGATAGCGATCATTGATTTGGGATATCCATTCGGAACCCTGATCCCATGGCCCTTCAGGCAGCTGAATACCGGCAGCCGAAAGCCTGTCGATCTTCAATTTCACCGGATAATAGGCATTCAGGTTATCCAACCCAACCACCTCGTAACCTTCCGACAAGAGGCGCTTTACCATATGAAAACCTACGAAACCCGCAGTTCCTGTGACAAGCACCTTCATCTTTTCATTCGTTTCGTGCATAAATTAGTGAACGCTTCGCCATCTTAGTCACACCCTAAGGGTATGGCCAGATGAATGTGATCCGGGTTCGGTTGCCCGAAAAAAAACATAATCAACTGAAAAATAAACGATACCATCATTATAATATTGTCGATTCATTCATTTTAAGAATAGATCGGGTGTTTGAATTCTGAAAAATGCATTGACGATTGATTTGTCAGCATAATTTTTTGCATGACGATCCATATATAAAATAATAAATCCCGTAAATAGACTGTCGGCATTAGGAGGT
>CAJBZC010000474.1 GCA_903959965.1 uncultured bacterium | reverse complement strand
TGGTGTTTGTTCAGGGTGGAACCTTTGTGATGGGTGCCACCGACGAGGATGTGATGGGCGATTGGAACAACACGCCGCGCAGGATCACGGTACCATCATTCTACATTGATCGTACTGAAGTCGCTAACATTCATTATCGTGAGTATCTCCACTGGATCGAAAACAACTTCGATGATCCCGAATACGCAGGGGTGGTCAATGGAGCGAAGCCAGACACCCTCGTATGGCGCAGTGAGCTTTCTGCCAATGAACCATATGTGGATTACTATTTGCGTCACCCTTCCTTCAACAATTATCCGGTGGTGGGTGTCACCTGGCGGCAGGCCAATGATTTTTGCCTGTGGCGCAGTTCACGGGTGAACGAACTGATCCTGGTGCAGCGGGGTTTCATCAACAAGAATCAGTTGAAGACCATTCAGGGACAGGGCGAAGAGAATTTCACTACGAGGTCCTATCTCCTCGGACTTTATTCTCCCATGCCCGGCAAGCCGAATCAAAAGAAGGCCCAGTTGTTCGATGCGAACGGTAAGCCCCGCAATTTCGTGAAGTTTGAAGATGGTATTCTGCTGCCAGAGTACCGTCTGCCGACAGAAGCGGAATGGGAGTATGCAGCGCTTGGACTGGTGATGCAGAATCCACGCCGTAAGGTCAAGGATCAGGGACGCGGCGAAGAATTGATCATGAACCGTCAGGTCTATTCCTGGTCGCAGAATGTGAACGGAATGCGTGATACACGTTCCGGTTCTTGGCAGGGCAAGTTCATGGCGAATTTCAAGCGCGGAACGGGTGATTACATGGGTGTCGCCGGCGGTCTGAACGATAATGCCGCTTTCACTGCTCAAGTAGATGCTTACTTCCCCAATGGATTTGGTCTCTACAACATGTCCGGCAATGTGAACGAGTGGGTGTCCGACGTCTATCGTCCGCTCAACTCCATGGATGTGGATGACATGAACTCCTATCGTGGTAACGAGTACAAAAAGATTTACCAGAATGCCAATGGCGAATTCGAACGCGACAGTCTGGGACGTGTCAAATATGTAAACGTAACAGACGAAGAATCCAAGAATCGGAGGAACTATCAAAAGGGCAACGTGATCGGTTACAAGGATGGCGACTCCGTCTCCAATGCCATCTATAACTATGGCAAGTCGACCCTCATCAGTGACAAGTCACGCGTCTACAAGGGCGGCAGCTGGAATGATCTCCCCTACTGGCTCAGTCCCGGTACCCGTCGTTTCATGGAAGAGGATCAATCTTCCTCCATGGTAGGGTTCAGGTGCGCCATGGACCGGGTAGGCAGCCAGGAAGGCAATGGCTTCCGCAATGGCAATCATTTCGGCAAGACCCGTCAAAATTCAAGGAAATAATCCCAAAAAGGAATAGATCAAAAAGGCCTCCCACTCGGGAGGCTTTTTTGTTTCAGGTATCTTTGCCATATGGACATTGCCAATCTGTATGAAATGTTTCTGTCATCCAAGGGGGTGCAGACCGATAGTCGAAAGCTCCTGCCCGGAGAGATCTTCTTTGCCTTGAAAGGACCTTCTTTCAACGGAAATCGTTTTGCCGGACAAGCATTGGAGACGGGTGCGCTCCTTGTGGTAGCTGATGAAGACACGGAACTGAAGGATGATCGGATCATCATGGTGGAGGATGTCCTGTCAACCCTGCAGATGCTGGCCAGGCATCATCGCCGGCAGTTCGACATCCCTGTCGTGGCGATCACGGGGAGCAACGGAAAGACAACGACCAAGGAGCTGGTACACGCCGTACTTTCGAGAAAATTCAGGACACACACCACCCGGGGAAATCTGAACAATCATATCGGCATCCCGCTGACACTTCTTGCGATGCCGGCCGGCACAGAAATAGCCGTGATTGAAATGGGGGCCAATCATCAAAAGGAGATTGAAGGTTACTGCCGGTATGTGGAACCCGAATATGGCATCATTACCAACTGCGGCAAAGCGCATCTCGAAGGCTTTGGCGGTGTGGAGGGCGTTCGCAAAGGCAAAGGTGAATTGTACGAATACATACGCGCACATGACGGATCGGTGTTCATGATGAAGGATTACGATTACCTGCGAGACATGTCGCAAGGCATCAGGAAGGTGATTACCTACGGCACCACTGATGCGGATGTTATTGGCCATGTGACCCAGGGTGACCCATTTCTGGAAGTTGAATGGTCGGGCCATGGAAGGATACACACAAGATTGGCCGGAGACTATAACCTGCCCAATGTATTGGTAGCGCTGGCCGTTGGCATGCACTTCGGCGTCATGGAAACAGATATGATGGCCGCCATTTCAGACTATGCGCCCTCCAACAGTCGCTCACAACTGGTGGAGAAAGGCGGAAACCGCATCATCCTGGATGCATATAATGCTAATCCCACCAGTATGACGGCCGCCGTCCTGAATCTCGTAAGGCAATCACACCCACGTAAATGCGTGATGCTTGGCGGTATGATGGAACTGGGGGAAGATAGTCTTTCAGAGCATGCAGCATTGGTTTCACTGCTTCGCACTTATGAGTGGGCGGAAGTCTGCCTGGTCGGGGGTGATTTTCTAAAGATCGATCATCCATACAGAAGTTTCCCGGATGCTACGACAGCGGCTGCGTGGTACCGGCAACATCCGATCAAAGATGCGATGATCCTCGTCAAGGGTTCGCGCAGCATGCGTATGGAACTCATCGCGGAAGTTTTATGACAGGTGATGGTTGTCACATTCCGGGTTGATGGCTTCATGTAACTTTGCAGCATCAATCGTTAAACATGTCTGCCAGCAAACCCAGTTACCTGACCAGCGTTATAGATAACCGTTGTCCACGCTGCCGTACGGGCAGGATTTTCAAGGATCGGAACGCATACCATCTCTCCACGACCGTTCGGATGAACGATGAATGTCCGGTATGTGGCCAGCCCACAGAAATCGAGACGGGATTCTATTACGGGACGGGGTATGTGAGTTATGCATTGACGGTTGCCCTCAGTGTGGCCTCCTTCGTCGCCTGGTGGGTATTGATCGGCTTTTCGCTCAAAGACAACCGCTTTTTCTGGTGGATGGGCAGTAATGCCGTTTTCCTTATTCTCTTGCAGCCGCTGATCATGCGGCTTTCCCGCAGCATTTGGTTTTCCTGGTTTGTCAAATACGATCCGAACTGGAAAGAGCACCGGGAGGTGACCATGACCGATCGCCTGGTCAAAGAGCATCAAAATAACTGGTGATCATTCATGAACAAACTAACGTCTGATTATTCGTGCCTTCGCGGTAAAGACTTTACCGCGAAGGCACGAAGGAATACAGGGTACAGGCTGATTGATCAGAGTTTCACGAGCGTGTAGGTATTGGTCATGAAATCGACGGTGATCTTATAATTACCAGTAGCGTCGGGTGAAGGCATGTCCTGTCCTTCGGGCTTCATGGGACCTCCATTGTTTTTTATACCGGCTGCCTGGTTATCCACGGCACCATATTTCTTGCCCCAGCTCCCATTTTCGGGGAGGAAGAGATAGTTTTTGCCTGCCGTCAGGTTGATGGTCAGCTCAAAACGGGAGGAGTTCAGACGAGTGAAGCGTTGTCCAGGCACGGGCACAGGATTGTTCCAGCCGCCGGGTGTGGCGTCTCCGACGATGAACAACTCGGAAGGAAGTCCGTGCTGCTGGGTGAACGGGGTGACGGTGAACTTACCGTCCTGGAAATCCATCAGGAGTTTGTAGAGTCCGTTGGCGGCGGGGCCGGGGAAGTTATCCGGCAGGTTATAACCGAAATTACCGCCTGCAGCCAGGCCCGGCAGGGCATTGCTGGCCACGGAATACTTATTGCTCCAGTCTCCATTGTTCAGCGGAAGTACGAGGTACTGTTTGCCACCGTTGAGCTGGAAAATACCTCCGAAGGTTGTTTCATCCATGCGCGCCAGTTCTTGTGATGGCACCGGCATCGGATTGGTCCAGCCGCCCTGTGTGGCATCCCCAACAATGTACAGCCTGCCAGAAGACGGAAGCGTCACCTTGGGCGGGATCTTGTAGGTCGTGGCGCGGATGCGCAGGGTGTTGGAAGTGCGACGCTCGTTGTTGTTTCCATAAGAGGAGATCACCCGGAAATCGAGGTCATACGCCTTATTATACTGGAAACCGTAGTTCAGCATCAGGTTGTTGAGATCCTTGGCGATGAAGGACATCGTACGCTTGCCGATCAGTTGGAAGGACACCGCCTTAGAGAAGTTGCGGCCAGCCGAGTCGATCTGCACGATGTATTTGAAACTGTTGCTGTCACTGGCATACTCAGGATTGGCCCATACCAGGGTGAGCACGGTCTTGTTGCTGTCTGCCGGTGCAGGAGCCAGGGAAGTCACGGAAGCCGTGAGTTCCGGATTGAAGCCCTCTGCGTAAAATGGCAGTCGCTCTATCTTTTCACAGGCGATGAAGCCGAACAGCAGGATCGCTGCCAGCATGGCCTGAATGCGACGAATGTTCATGTGCGTTCGTTTGATTGAATTATTGTTTCACCACGGTAAAGATCCCCTTCTGGAAATCCACTGTGATCTTGTAGTTGCCCACAGCAGATGGGGCCGGGAAGTCCTGTCCGCCACTGGTGTAGAATCTGAATTCACCACCATTGGCGATACCGGCAGCCTGGTTGTCTGCCACGGCATACTTGCTGCCCCAGCTTCCGTTTTCTGGCAGGAACAGATAGAAGTTGCCCGCTCCGCCCAACGAAATGGTGATGTCATACATTGTATTGGATCGCTTGGTGAATTCCTGAGAAGGAAGCGGTACCGGGTTGTTCCAGCCACCGGGGGTGGCATTGCCCACGATAAACAAACGACCGGTCACAGGCAGGGCCACTTTGGGCGGCGGAGCATAAGGTGTCGCGGTGAATGTGATCTTATTGGAAGTGAGCGGGATGGCATTGTTACCGCCCACGCTGCTGGTGATGCGGGCTTCCAGAGCATAGCGACGACCAAACGGAAGCGCCATCGTATTACCGAGGATGGCGTTAAGTTCTGCCACGGTGTAGCGCTTGCTCAGATCCTTGCTGACGGTGGTGGAGAACCGACTCTTGCTGCCGAAATTCGCGCCTACGGTGTCGATCTCCAACAGGTAGTTGACATCCTGGGAATTGACGCCCGTCGTGAATTTGTATTCCGGGTTGGTCCAATCAAATCGGATGGCCTCTACCGACTCATCGGCCGGTGGTGGTTGAAGGTTGACGGAAGCGGTCGATCCCGTCAGATTGGGCTGCTTACCACCCATGTAGTATATCCGATACTCCTCTTTCTTGCAGGACGGCAGGAGGAAAAACACCGCCAGCATCCAGGAGACCGAAGTGATGATTCGTTTCATGTCCAATGATGTTTGATTGATTAATAACCGGTGTTCTGTTTGATGTTCGGATTGGATCCAACCTCCGTAGCCGGAATCGGATAGAGTTTCCTGAAGGATCCTACACCCGTTCCGTTCTTCACGCCACCTTTCCAGGGCCAGAGGTAAGCCTCCTCAGTAAACCTTCCGTAACGAATGAGGTCTGACCGGCGGAAGCCTTCCCAATATAATTCCCTACCCCGCTCATCCAGGATGAAGTTCACATTCAGCGTCACATCGGAAATATTCCCGGACGTGCTTCCATAAGCGCGTTCCCTCAACTTGTTGATGTAACCCAGCGCCGTGGGGCGATCGCCACCGGAACCTCCGCGTAGCACGCCTTCCGCATAGATGAGATACATTTCAGCCAGACGGAACAACGGAAAATCGATGTCGCTGAAGGTGCGTCCGGGGTCAGTTCCGAAACCACCACTTTTCGTTTTATTCCTGAATTTGGTCACACCGAACCCATCCTTGAATTCACTGATCTTGTCGATCTCCAGGTTATGCCTGAAGAACTGGGAACGCTTATCAGCAGCACCGGTGAAATCAGGGAACAGTTGGGGCAGGTTCTTGGTCGTACGAATACCTCCCCAGGCAGACAACCCGGAGAAGTTCTGATCCATGTCACCACCGACAGAAGCATTCACCAGGAATGTAGTACCACCGTAGTTCTTCGTCTTGATGCCGTCGTAGTTGAGCGTCCAGATCGCTTCGGTATTTCCGACATGATTGTCTGCCAGCATGAGGTTCCGGTAATCCGACAACAACACATATCCGCCATCAATAACCTTCTTGGCGTTTGCTACGGCCTCGGACCATTTCGCCGTGCCGGTGTAGGTCTGCGCATTCAGGTACATCCGGGCCAACAGAGCCCAGGCCGCTCCCTTGTCGGCACGTCCGTAGGCATTGCCTTTAGGAGCCGGCAGTTCGGCAGCCAGTGCATTGAGTTCAGACTCAATGTAGGTAAAGAGCTTGGCGGCAGTTGTCTGTTCCGGACGCAGTCCGGCGCCAATGCCCGATGTTTCGGTCGTGAAGCCGGGATTTCCGTACAGATCCATCAGCACCCAATACTGAAAGGCCCTCACGAAACGCGCTTCTGCGCGCATCACCTTGATATTATCCGCCGCTGTGCCGGTGATCCCGCGGGAGGCCAGCTTATCAGGTGCGCTTTCGCGGATGAACTCGTTACAGAGTGTTACCACATAAAAACAGCGGTTATACAGACCCGTCAGGAAGGTGTGATTAGCGCTCCAGTTCATATTGTGAAACTCCCAGATGTCGGCGTCGTTCCACGCGACAACCGCTTCGTCGGTACTAAGCTCCTGTGCTTTCCAGAACAAGCGCAGAAAGTCTGAAGTACCCTCGTCTATTCCGGCTACGTCGCCGTTGCCCGCGGGACCGCTGTTGCCCGTCAGGGCCATGCTGCCGTAAACTTTCGCCAGCACCTGCTTGTAGCCGGCCTCTGAGCTGTAAAGCTGTGCGCCCGTCACGTCATTGGGCGGGAATCTGTCCAGATCCTTGTGACAGCCCGCCAGCATCAGGGCGGCCGTCAGGAGGACCATACAATGCAATGATATCCTTGTCATGGTTCGTTGAATTGTCATGTTAGAAATCAAGATTCAAACCCAGTGCGAAGATCCGCGGACGGGGATAGATCTGGTTGTCGATGCCACCATTGACCTCCGGGTCCAGTCCGGTGTACTTCGTGATAACGAAGGCGTTCTGGATATTGGCCGTAAGCCGCATCCGGACATTCTTCATCACCTCGCCGGCATCGTATCCGACATTGATGTTGTCCATCCGGAAGAATGAGGCGTTCTCCACATAATAGTCGCTGAAATACTGATTGTTGGTGAAGCCCGTCTTCAGGTAGCTGGTACTGGCATTTCCCAGCCATCCCAGTGGATTGAGCACCTGGCGCAGTACCCCGCGGTTGCTGGCATTGTTGTTGTAGATGTAGTTGCCGAAGCTCATCCGACCCACAAATCCTGCATTCCACTTGCCAAAACTTACCGAGCTGTTCAGGCCCATGAAGAGCCGGGGGTCGGGTGCGGCATAGCGATATTGGTCGTTGTTATTGATGAGGCCGTCGCGGTTGATATCTTCGTACAATCCCTCAATGGGTTCTCCGCCCACTTCATAGATCTGCTTGCGCACAAAGAAGGTATAAGGACGATATCCGACGGAATGGATCTGTATCGTATTGCCGGTACCACCTGCTATGCCACCCACCGGATTACCTTTGAAGGCCGGATCCGGATTCAGCAGCAGCTTCGTGATCTTGGCATCGATATAGGTCATATTGAAGCCCAGTTCCCAGGTCAGCCGGTTGTTACGGATCGGGGTGAGGTTCAGGGTGAGTTCAGCACCCTTGCTCTCGATGTTTCCGACATTGGTCAACAGCTGATTGCTGAAGTTGGTGCCAAGCGGAATGGGAACGACACTGAGCAGGTCTTCTGTCTTGCGCGAAAACACGTCAATAGAACCGCTGATCCGATTGTCCAGGAAGCCGAAGTCGATGGCGGCGTTGATGTTGCGGGTCGTCTCCCAGCTGAGGTTTGGATCGTAGGCACTCGGACGCTGCATTGACAGGAACTCACTGCCCAGCTGATACATAGCCGCATTGTTGCTGAGTGAGTAGCGAGGCAGGTAACCGTAGAAGTCGATACCATCCTGCTGACCCGTCACACCCCATCCTACGCGGAGTTTCAGGTCGCTCACCACCTTGGAATTCTTCAGGAAGCCTTCGTTGTTCAGCCTCCAGGCCAGCGCTGCGGAGGGGAATATGCCCCAGCGGTTCTCCTTATTGAAACGGCTGGAACCATCTGTACGCAGACTGCCCGTAAGCACATAGCGATCAGCGATCGAATAGTTCATCCTTCCATAGTAGGAGATCAGCGTGTATTGAGACTCGTTATTGGCGAACTGAGGTTCACTGCCCGGGATGACCGACTTATCAAAGCGGTGATCAGGGAAGTTGGGATTGGTGAACAGGAAATCCTGGTAGCCTGTCCCCGCCATCAGATCGATGCGACTCTTCGCAAAGCCGAGATCCTTGGCATAGTTCAGGTAGAAGTCCATCAACAGGTTGCGGCGATTGCTCTCATATTCATTATTGACACCGCCATAGTTGGTGACCTTGAAGGGATTGCTCTGGGTGGCCCAGCGGCGGTAAGTGGCAGGGGCACTGTCGCTCACCAGCACCGTACCACTTCCCTGCTGCACATCATAACCCAGGTTCAGGTTTGCCCGGAGGCCTGAGAGGAAGGGGATGCTGTAATCCAGTTGAAGGTTCCCGATGCTGCGCAGCACGCTGCTCTTGTCGTCGCGCATCTCCAGCAGACTCATCGGGTTGATGGGGCCGAGTGCCATCGGTGGTGCTCCGGAAGCGTTGTTGTCAACATAAGTGAAGAAGCCGCCGAAACGCTGACTGCTGACCCTTACCGGCTGGGTGGGATCAAAGGAGATCGCACTGCCGATGGCTCCTTCGTTGGCGAAGGTGTTATTTGTTCGGGCAGCCTTAACATTCAGATCAACCTTCAGGCGATCGTTGAACAGGCGGGGATTGAGGTTCAGGCTGAGCGACTGGCGACCGAAGTTGCCTGTACTCAGAATACCATCCTGATTGAGCAGTCCCGCAGAGAGGCGAAAGGGGAGTTTGCCCTTGACAGCGGCACCGGCTACACCGAAATTCACGTCCTGGCCCAGGGCGGTGCGATATATCTCATCCTGCCAGTCGGTATTGGCGGAACCGATTTTAGCGACATCTGAAGCTCCACCACCTTTTGTTCCAACGATATCGCGGATCTGCTGGGCGGTGAGTACATCCACCTTAGCGCCCGGCTGTTGCACAAAGGCCTGTGCGCCAAAATTGAAGCGCAGCGCGCCTTTCGAGCCCTTACGGGTGGTGATGAGGATGACGCCGTTGGAAGCACGCGATCCATAGATGGCCGCGGCGGAAGGGTCCTTCAGCACCGTGAAATTCTCGATATCATTCGGGTTGATCAGGTTCAGCGGATTTGTTGAACCGGCCACGCCACCGTTGTCAACCGGCACACCGTCAATGACGATCAGCGGGTCATTGCTGGCATTGAGCGATGCTCCACCGCGGATCCGGATACGACTGCCCGCACCTGGGGCGCCCCCGTTCGAAGAGATCTGGACACCGGCAACCTTACCCGCGATCAGCTGTTCGGGGGTCTGCAGGGCGCCCTTGACGAAATCCTTCCGGGATACGGAACTGATCGCGCCGGTCAGGTCGCGCTTGCGCTGCGTACCGTAACCGACCACTACCACTTCGTTCAGGTCGGCCTGCGTCTCTTCCAGGCTGATGGTCAGCGTACCTGTGCCCTGACCACTCAGCAAGAACTCCCGGGTACGAAATCCTACGGATGTCACCACCAGGGTGGCGTCCGTGGAAGCGTCCAGGGAAAACCGACCGTCTGAATCGGTGGTCACCCCCTTGCCGCTCCCCTTCAATTGAATGGATGCATTGGCCACGGGGCTGCCGTCCTTCGCATTGACGACGGTGCCTGTCAGTTTCCTGCCCTGGCCGAGCGTGAGCTGGACCACAGCAAAAAGCAGCAGACCCAGCAAGCCCAGATGCCTGGACAATCGCTTACTTTTCATATTTGCTTTTTTGGTTTTATAATGAAAGAATTGAGAGAAAGATTAGCGTGAAATGACAAGTGAAGTCTGTCGTCGAATCCCCCCTGACTCCAGCACGACGAAATATCTGCCCGCCGGAAGTTGACCGCCAGCCATGCCGCTGAGTGAAGTTTGCCATGAATGCTTCCCACGGACACGCATACCCGAAAACAATGTAGTCACCTCCTTGCCTTCGATGGTCATCAGACTGATACGGACAGGTCCGGACGCGGTCAACTCATATTCTATCTGCAGCCTGTTGGAGGTGGGATTTGGAAACAGATGAAGGGAAGACTTCGCTTCTGAGATGACGGGCGCATCATCCGATGTCACCAATGCATTTCCCACTTCCCGGTCGATGAACACTTTGTACTCACCAGGCATCAGGCTGATCGTTTGGGGCAGACCGGTCGCCGCGATGGTCGTACGATTCAGATAATCATACCAGGTGCCTGCCCTTTGAAAGCGGACGGTATCCCCCGCTGGCGCCAATCCGAAATTTCCGATCACCACCACCCGAAGCGAATCGCTTGAGACTTTCAATGACTTGAAAGCACCGGACAACCGATGTTCCACGCCTGTATTGGTGGTGAAGGTGGGTAGGAATCTGGGATCCTTGCGCAAGGCCAACAAGGCGGCGTAGACTTGATATAGTTTATACCTGGCGGGATCATTGCGGTAGTCCCAGCGCACTGGCTTCATGTCTGTCCGACATTGCATGTCAGGATAAGGCTGCGGTACAGCATTACTGCCCGGGCAATAGGTGATTGAAAAGTCATAACCCAACTCACCGAACTGCCAGAGCATTTTGGGTCCAGGCATCATGGCCCAGAAAGCCGTGCTCATCGCATTACGCTCCAGCGCCACGGGTAAGGTCCGGACATTATGGCTCGTGCTGGAGTTGCTTCCGAAGGTCAGGTTCTTGTACATCAAGCGCTCCTCATCGTGACTCTCCTGATAGGCGATCAGATGCGGCTGGCTCCAGCCCCTGACCGAGGCCAGTGAGCCTTCGAAATTGGAAGACGACAGGAAGCCCATGGTCGCCTCATTGAAATTATGATTCATGTTGCCCCAAAGCAGCATGCCATAGTTTGACAGTTCGATCTCCTCTGTGTTGGCCGCGAAATGCTCCAGAATGCAGTAGCTGCCCGGGGAGACGGCTTGCATTTTATCCTGGATCCGCTTCCAGATGGCTACGCGGGATGCATCATAAGCACCCCAGGCGCCGACATTGGTGGGATTGTTTACCTGCGTAAACCCTTTTGAGAGATCCCATCTGAATCCGTCGATCCGATAGTTCGTCAGCCAATGCTCGATGACCCGATCCGTAAAGTCTTTGGTGGCCTGACTTTCGTGATTGAAGTCATAGCCCACATTGAAGGGATGCCTGGCATCCTGGTTGAACCAGGGATTGTCGGTTGCCGGTTTTCCGGCCGCCGCATCCCAGTACAATTGCACCATGGGCGAACTGCCAAAGGAATGGTTCAGGGCGATATCCAGGACCACCGCCATACCGGAGGCGTGGCAGGAGTCAATGAAACGCCGAAACTCGTTCTCCGTGCCATAATATTTATCCGGCGCGAAGTAGAACGCCGGATTGTAGCCCCAGCTATTGTTACCCTCAAATTCATTGACCGGCATCAGCTGGACGACATTCACGCCCAGCCGCTTGAGGTAAGATAAGGTGTCCGTCAGCGTCTTCCAGTTCGGGGCAGACAGGAAATCCCGCAGCAGGAGTTCATAGATCACCAGGTTCCGCTTGTCAGGCCGATTAAAAGATGTGGTCTTCCATGCCCAACCCTTGGACC
>CAJBZC010000473.1 GCA_903959965.1 uncultured bacterium | reverse complement strand
TGCGCTGACGTTCAACTTAATAAACGAAAGGCTTCCCGCCTGCCATGACCTCCTGCGTCTTCTCATCGAAGGTAGCACGCTGCCCGGTACGAGCGGCTGCCGTGGTCATGATCGTGGCAATGGAATGAGCATAACCCGCTTCCACCGGAGCATTCGGCTGTTTCCGGCTGCGCACGCATTCCATCCAGTTGCGCATGTGCGCGGATGTCAGCGGATCTCCGCCGGTATTGGCAGAAGTAACCACCTCCACCGCATTTTCCACCAGCAGTTTGTCAGGCAGCAGGTTCGGCTGCATGCCCATCGCCTCTGCATGACGCTTCGTCAGCCCCCCTTTCGGAGAAATGCGATTGGTGATCAGATTGAGTTCGCCGCCATTGGAGTAATAGATCTCAGAAGGCTTATCGTCGCCATTGTGCATGCGCGAGGTGAAAATCACCTGGAAACCTGCATTAGCATCATCCTTCGGGCCGTAATCCATAACGGCCGTGATGGTATCCCAGTTCTTACGTCCGTCTTTCCACTGATAGATGCCGCCGTTGGCGACAACACTACGCGGATGATTGAGACCGGAAAACCAGTTCACGGTATCGATCTGGTGTGACATCCACTGGCCGGGCAATCCGCTGGAATACGGCCAGAAAAGCCGGAACTCCAGATACTTCCGGGGATCCCAGGTATCGGCAGGACGATTCAACAAAAAGCGCTTCCAGTCGGTGTCTTCCTGACGAATCTTTTTGATCAGATCCGGACGACGCCAGCGGCCCGGCTGGTTGACATTCCAGGTGAGTTCCACCATGGTGATGTTACCGAAACCACCTTTATTGATGTAATCTGCGGCTGCCCAGTAGTTTTCGCCGCTGCGACGCTGCGAACCCACCTGCACAATACGCTTGGACTCTTTCACCGCCTTCAGGGCGGCGCGGTTATCGGCCATCGTCTCGGCAAATGGCTTTTCGACATAGGCGTCGCGACCGGCCTTGACGGCTTCGATGCAATGCAGGGCATGCTGGAAATCCGCGGTGCTGACGATCACGGCGTCCACATCCTTCATGGCATAGAGCGCATCGTTGTTGACACAGGTCTTTATATCATGTCCGACCTTGGCGCTGAGCTGGGCCTTGCCCTCTTCCCGGCGCACAGACCAGATATCGGATACCGCGATGATGTCGAAATTCAGCTCCTTGCTGTGCCCAAGAAAAGACGGCAGCAGGGAGGAGCGGAAGCGGTCGGAGAATCCGACGATGCCCACATTTACCCGGTCATTGGCCCCGAGGATGCGACCATATGATTTAGCAGACATGCCGAGGGCACCTGCATACGTGGCGGCGGCGGCTTTTACGGTCTGCCCGATGAATTTTCTTCTGGTTGCCATACGTTGATTGTTAGGTTGTCCTAAGGACTGATTATTTGAGTTCACGCATCTTGATGGAGCGGAATTCCACCCTGTCGCCGTGATCCTGCAGCAGGATGCGGCCTTCCTTTGCCATACCGAACTCCTTCCACTTTTCATACTTGCTGCGGGCGACGAGTGCCTTATACATCTGATTGCCACGATCATATTCCACCACCCGGTATCCGTTCAGGATATGCTCGACGTGATTATCGGGGCGGACGCGGATCATCCCGCGGTTCCATTCACCGATCTTACGGAGTGCCTGTTTGTTCTTTTCGGCAGGGATCAGGTCGTAAAGTGAACCGAGGGTGCGATTACCGGCTGCCCCCAACTTGGCATCCGGATGCTTGTCGTCGTCCAATACCTGATATTCCAAGCCGATGGCAGAGGCACCGCTGTTCTCGGCTTCTGTCACAAAGTACTTGACGCCGCTGTTGGCCCCTTCGGTGAGGCGGAATTCGAACTGGAGTTCGAAGGCGCTAAACATCTTCTCCGTGACGATGTCGCCGCCATTCTTGGACTCAGCGCCGCCGGAAGGCTGCACGCGCAGCACGCCGTTATCGATCTCCCAGCCTTTCTCAGGGAAGGATGTCTTATGGGCTCCGCGCCAGCCGGCGGTCGTTTTGCCATCCCAGAGGAGGTACATACCCTGACGCTTTTCCGCCTCAGACACCATGTTTTTGTTGAGGTTGATGATAAAGATGCCGGGATCTTTTGAAAACTTGACGTTCTGGGTCTGGATGCGGATGTTCCGCCATTTGATCTGCTTGCCAACATCCTCCGCTTTATAGACCTGATGCACCTGCAGGGCGATAAAGCCCTTGGTGTCCAGGGTATCGACCAGATGTGCTGCCGGAACGCCGTTCACAAAGGTTCGCACTTCCTTGCCGATGCACTCAATGCGATAGTGATTCCAGCCGGCCTTCTTGTACGCCTTTCCAGCAGAAGGATTGTACTCGAGAGAATACAGCCAGGCGCGACGGGCCTCATCATAGATGCCACCACTCCAGGCACGGGCGGAGGGGTCGATCTCCATTTGATAGCCGTGCACGCGGTAATTGTTATAGTCGGCCCGGCTTTCGCTGCGGAACTGGATGCCGAAGTTCATGGTGCTGTCGGCCTGAAACTCAAGTTCCAGGATGAAGTCCTGATAGTCCTTGTCGGTCGCCAGGAAGGAGTTCGGCTCCTTGGGGACGGCCGTACCTACGATCACGCCGTTCACGACCTCGTATTTCGCCTTCCCGTTCAGCTGTTTCCAGCCCTTCAGGTCCTTTCCGTTGAACAGGGAAACCCACTGTGCCTGTGTCTGCAGACCCAGGAACAGGGACAACGCCAGTGCGAGTCTTTTCATGTTGGATGTTATTTTGGATGGAAATTAGGCAATAAGGAGGTTCCTTCAAAGCCGCAGGGGACAAGCGGAGGGAAAATCTCAGAAAACGATTGCGTGAAATGTCTTTTGATGATTTCCCCGCGTCTTCTAGTCCTCGCGGTTGACCTTAAAAAGGTACAAAAACAAAAAAGCACTGATTACTCAGTGCTCTGTTGTCGGGAAGACAGGATT
>CAJBZC010000472.1 GCA_903959965.1 uncultured bacterium | reverse complement strand
GCCACAGGTCAACATGAACGTCCTGAGAAATTTTTTCATGGTTCGATGCAGGTTTCAGACTGATATTCTAACGATATCTTGGGGGGGATATTGGACGGGAGGATATTAGAAGGCATAAAAAAAAGCCATCGGGAGATGTCTGTCAAGTTTTTATCGTGCTTTCTTTCAAAAACAAAAGCCCCGACAAGGGCTATTGCCAATCTTGTCGGGGCTTGAAAAACAGGGTAGACCGAGGATTATTTCGGATCGAGGGTCTTCCGGATTCGGTCAGCCAGATCCTGCAGATGGTACCGGGTCATTGCATCCTGTGTAGAAGCTGCGGCGGTATTGATCTCGGTTCTGAGGGCAGACAGATGCGCCCGGGTGAGTGAACTGATGTCTGTTTTACGGACATCCGGACCGAAACTGATGCTGATGCTGAAGCCGCCGGAAGAAGCTGGAGCGGCGGCAGGAGCTGGGGCGAGCAGTGCGGTCATTCTTTCAACATAGCTCTTCTGAAGGTTCCGGCGGTGGTTGTCGATCTTTTTGCCACCTGTCAGTTCCGAGAAGATGCCTTTCTTAAGGTCTGCGTAGTACTCCTCGATGGGGTAACCGTTCTCGAACCGGTTGGTCAGCTGTATCATTCGGTCGAGTCTGGAAGAAGACAGCAAAGAAGACAGCAGGTTATCCTGAATGCTACCCAGTTGACTGGATACCGGGGCGTTGATCCGGTTGAGGATATTCCGGTCTGCCAGCCAGTCTGGTGTCTGCAAGATGTGGCGGTTCAGGAAGGCCACAGCATCTTTCTGCATGGTCCGGGGGGTGGCTTCAAAGACGTAGCCTTCCTGCTCGGACGTTTTGTAGGTTTCGTAGTAACCACCGATATTCCGGGCGACATGGTTGAGGTAGCGCTGGAACTGGCTGGTTACCGCACTGTACATCTGTCCAAGATTCTGATAGTCATCTGCATCCTCTTTTGTCCAGGTAAGGAGGTTGGGTACAATCCGTTTCAGGTTTTTGATGCCGTACTCGCTTGCCTTCATGGAGTTATCACCCAGGTCTTCGCTCTGGGTGCGGGGGTCGGAATTATTGCCGGATTCGTATGTGCCAAACCAGATGCGCGGGTTCTGCTGATAGCGTTCGATGAACTTGCGGCTGAGTGCTTTTTGTTGTTCTTCTTCATCCTTGCCGGGAGTAAATCCATATCCCCATTCGATGGCCCATTTGTCGTAATCGCCGATGCGGGGGAAGAGTCCGACCCTGGAAATGTTGTCTTCCGGCTGCGCGACATAGTTAAAACGGGCGTAGTCCATGATGGAGGCGGTGTGCCCGTTGGCTTCGACCCAGTTCTTATCCCGCAGTTTTTCAACCGGGGTCTTGCTGCTGGAGCCCATATTGTGGCGCAGGCCCAGGGTATGACCTACCTCATGTGATGACACGAACCGGATGAGATTCCCCATCAGTTCGTCGTCGAAGGTCATTTTTCTCGCGCCGGTATCAACGGCAGCTGTCTGTACGAAGTACCAGTCGTGCAGCAGGCGCATCACATTGTGATACCAGCCGATATGACTTTCGATGATCTCGCCGCTGCGCGGGACGTGGATGTTGGGTCCGTACGCGTTCTGAATATCTGAGGCGAAATAGCGGATGACGGAGAACCGGGCATCTTCCAGGCTCATGGTGGAGTCATTCTCCGGCCATTCTTTGCCGATGATTGCATTTTTGAATCCGGCTTTTTCGAAGGCGGCCTGCCAGTCATTTACGCCCTGGATCAAAAAGGATCTCCATTTTTTAGGTGTAGCGGGATCTATATAATAAATGATTGGCTTCTTAGGTTCCACCAGTTCACCGCGTTTCCATTTTTCCATATCCTCCGGCTTGGCTTCGAGGCGCCAGCGTACGATGAAGTTCGACTCTTGCACCTTTTGCTGGTCGTCGCTGTACACCGTGTAGTCATCTGCGAAGTAGCCGACGCGGGTGTCCGACAGCCGCTTGGCCATCGGTGTTGACGGGAGAAGTATGAAGGATGTGTTCGTTTCCAGGGTTACGGAACCGGCCGCCTGTGCCGCCGGTACGCTCGAAGAGGGGAAGGGGGAGCCTCCACCCATGGGGGAGGAGGGCGAAGCGGAGAAGGTCTTCACCGTCCGGATCTCTGTATTGATCGGGAAGCTGTGGATGCTTTCGATGTAAGAGCGGTCGGACATGATCCCACCAAGATTGAAGCGGCGCTTCTGCATGGAATTGATCGATACGGGCTGATTATCACCCTTGAAGAAATCGGTCACGTCTAGCACGACGCCAGTCGAATCCTTGCCGGCGGATTTCACATCGAAGGCCGCCGCGATCGGGTCAAGGTTAGAGTTCCGAACGGCCTTGTAGATGGGCTGGGTGGAGTCATTGGCCACGCTGATAACCGTGATTACCCGCATGAACACCTTGTTATCCGGACCTTTTTCAAAGCGGACAACCTGCTGGTTGGCGAGTTCCCCGCCATAGACACCGGCGCCCCCCGCCACGCGGGAGAATCGGGTTACGGCCATGATCTCTCTACCAAACATTGCGTCGGGTATTTCGAAGTAGTACTTGTCGTCCACCTTGTGGACTGTAAAGAGACCTTTGCGGCTAACAGCCTTGGCGGTGATGACATCCTTGTAAGGTTTCGGACCCG
>CAJBZC010000471.1 GCA_903959965.1 uncultured bacterium | reverse complement strand
CGGCCTTCGACAGCCTGAACCGTGTGCAGACCTTTCAGCGAGGGTATGTGCTGTTCATGGGCAGTTCCTACATACGGATGTGGACGAATATCCGAGAAGACCTGCGTCAGCCGAATATAATTCACCGCGGTTTCGGCGGATGCAATCTCGCTGATGTGGCATACTATGCCGAGCGCATTGTATTCCCCCATCAGCCGAAGGCGCTGTTCATGTACGTGGGCAATGATATCACCGACGGGGAGCGCGATAAGTCACCGGAGCAGGTGCTTCAACTGTTCAAATACGTCGTGCGCACCCTTCGTCAGCGTTACCCCGACATGCCCATCACCTGGCTGGAGATATCTCCGAGCGAACGCCGCTGGGGCGCATGGGACCGGGTACAGGAAGCCAACCGGATGGTTCGGGAATATTGCAAAGCCACGCCAAGCCTGCATTCCATCAATTTCTCCTCGCATTTTCTGGGGAAGGATGGCACCCCGCGCAAGGAACTATATCTTTCCGACAAACTGCATTACAACGAGGAAGGATATCACCATTGGGGCCGCGCCATCCGCAAGGAAGTGGGATCGATCATCAAACAAGCACCGAAGGGAAAATAAATATAAATATTAACCGTGGGACCGGGATGATATCCATCCCGTCTCATGCGCCATCATCGCTTCCCAAAGCCGGCGGGTCACATCGGATGAAGTAAATATGTGATCATCGACGCGTGTGACGGGGATGATCCGCTTGGTGGAAGAAGATATAAATGCCTCTTTCGCCTGCAGCACTTCCGAGAGCGGGAGATCGCGTTCCTCGACGATGAGACAGATCGATCTGGCGACCTGCAGGATCTGAAGGCGTGTCACCCCGTGGAGCATGTTACGCATCGGCGTGATCAATCTGCCTTCCTGGTCGATGATGAAGAAATTGGCACGCGGACATTCCGTGACCAAACCCTCATGACGATAGAGGATGTCATCGCCCCCGAGCGATCTCAGCCAGGGCTGCAGCCGGATGGCCATCAGATAATCAATGGTCTTCACCTCCGGCATCTGACGCAGAAAATCGTGGGTGTATAGTTTGTATCCATGCTCCGGCCATGCCGCAGGTGGCGGATTCAGCGGCTGGTGCATGACCATGAGCCGAGGAGATGAGATCGTATATCCGTCGGGCGAGGATCCGCCCGTCAGTAAAAAGCGCATACCCGAGACCGTTAGTCCGTTCACCTCCGTGAGGTGGAGGATGATCGCCCGGAGTTCGTCGCGCCCGACCGGAACGCTCAGGTACATGCGTTCGGCGGAGCGATAGAACCTGTCCAGGTGGTCTTCCATATAAAGCGGCACCCGCCCCATCACCCGAAGGAAATCGAAGATGCCATAACCACGTTGCAGCCCCAGGTCGTCCGGCGGGATGGCCGCCTCCGTGAGCGGCAAGTATTTTCCGTCGAGCCAGCACAGCGGGGCATTCCGGGCTTCCATATATTTATTTTTTCAGGTGATCCAGGACCTTTTGAACAGGCAGGGCCTCGACACGCGCACCACCCTTGCCGGTCGTGGTCTCTGCCGTGAACAACGCATTCAGAATGGCTTCTTCCGTCGCCTCGATGGCTGCCAGAAATAAAGGAGAAACGTGATCGTCGTGCAGCATGGGCACAGTTCGTACCGGTCCCGCCGGTTGATGTGGTATTCGGGAAGCACTGTCGGTGGAAAAAGCGATCACATAATCCCCGCTGCCGTGATGCGCGATGCCACCCGTGCGGGCCAGTCCCATGAAAGCGCGCTTCGCGAGCCGTTGCAGGTTGCGGGCGTCGATCGGCGCATCGGTGGCGACCACGATCATACAGGAGCCATCCTCCTTTTCCTTCAACTGATCCCGCAGATAATGGTTGCCCAACCGTTCGCCGACAGGTACGCCTTCGATCTGCAGTACCCCGCCGAAATTCGCCTGCACCAGCACCCCGACGGTGTACCCGCCCAGAGCGGCCGTCAGTTTGCGCGAGGAAGTACCGATGCCGCCCTTGTAGCCGAAACAGACCGTTCCGGTGCCGGCGCCGACACCACCCTGGGCGACAATGCCGGAGGCAGCGAGCCGGATGGCTTCCACCACATGCGTGGGTTTGACATGCCGGCCGCGGATATCGTTGAGCCTGCCATCGTTGGTTTCGCCGACGACGGCATTGACGGACTGCACTTTTTCGTTGCCCGGCTGCGCGAGGGTGTGATCCAGCACACCCCGGATCCCATCGGCCACGGAGAGCGTATTGGTCAGGATGACCGGCGACTCGAGACTGCCCAGTTCCTGCAGCTGCGTGACACCCGCCAGCTTGCCGAAGCCGTTGCCGGTGAAAACGGCAGCCGGCACTTTGTCCTGGAAGATATTGCCCGCATGCGGCAAGATGGCCGTCACACCCGTGCGGACGGAATCCCCTACACGCAGGGTGACATGACCAACCCTGACGCCAGGCACATCGGTGATGGCGTTCCAGGTGCCGGGCTTCATCACACCGGGCGACAGCCCATGCTCCCGGGCCGTTTTCGGTTGTGCGTAACCACTGGTACCGGCCACAGCCAGGACGCAGAGGATGATGCCGGATATGAATCTGTTCTTCTTCATCCGATCCCGGATCAGACACCTCCGAAGATGGAGAAGCCGCCGTCCACCACGAGCTGAGAACCTGTAACAAAGCGTGAAGCGTCGCTGAGCAGGAATACCAGTCCGCCGATGAGTTCATCAGGATGTCCGAAGCGCTTGAACGGGGTCTGATGGATCACGGCCGCACCGCGTTCCGTAAATGTTCCGTCCGGATTGGTCAACAGGGCACGGTTCTGCTCTGTCAGGAAGAACCCCGGTGTCAGTGCGTTCATCCGGATCCGATCGCCAAATCGACGGGCGAGTTCCACGGCAAACCACTGGTTGTAGCAGTCCACACCGGCCTTACCCATATTATATCCGAGCACCTTGGTGATGGCGCGCTTGGAGTTCATGCTGGAGATGTTCACGATGCTGGCATGTTCGTTCTGCGCCAGGGCTTCGCCAAAGATCTGGGTCGGGATGATGGTACCCCACAGGTTAAGGTCCATCACATGGCGCAGGCCTTCGATGTTCATCTTGAAGATATCATCCCCCGGCTGCACTACGCCCTGCGGCATGTTTCCGCCGGCGGCGTTCACCAGCCCGTCGATCTTACCGAAATGAGCCATGGCCTTGTCACGCGCTTCGGTGAGCTGGTGCTCGTCCATCACATCGGCCACCAGGGCCAGCGCCGAGCCTCCGGCCGCATTGATGGCGGCGGCCCGCTCTTCTGCCACGGCGGCATTGCGACCTAGGATGCCCACGGTACCTCCGGCCTCAACGATTCCTTTAATAAAAGCATGTCCGAGAATACCGGTTCCGCCGGTTACGACAACCACTTTACCTGTCAGATCTGCATGTGCACTCATAATATGATCGTATATTTTTTGATTGGATGTTGCTGGAAAAAGCATTTGGCCATTCCATCATGAGCTGAACCTTAAAAATAGGTCGCCGACCTGAATGACACCCCATAAACGGGGGAATAAATCACTGAGAACGTTTTCGTTGGACGCGCAACGGATTTATTTCCGCTGACGGGTCTTCATGTACTCTTCTCGCTGCGACAATCCCAGGAAGGCGGGAGGCTTGAGTTGTGCATCCCAGCGAAGCCGTTCGCGGTCGAGTTTTTTCAACAGCCGGGGCTCTGTGGCCGCCAGGTCGCGGGTTTCTTGCCGGTCATCCGCCAGGTTGAAGAGATAGGTGCTGTCGCCCCGCTTGAGCAGTTTGTGTTGATCGCCGGTCAGCACGACATAACTCTTCTGATCGTGATGCCGCCAGTACAGGTATGCATGCGGTGCCCCCTTGGCTTGTCCGGACAGATAGGGGATCAGATCGGTACCATCCAGCGGATGCTTCGGTTTGGGGTGTCCTGCCACCTGTCCGGCGATGGTGGCGGCGATATCCAGGCTGATGACGGGCTTTGAATAGGTGATGCCCGCAGGGATCCGACCCGGCCAGCGGATGGCGAAGGGCACACGGATACCGCCTTCGAATAGGGTACCCTTCATCCCGCGGAGGTCGCCGTTGCGGCTTCCGTTATGATGCAGCGGGCCGCCGTTGTCTGACAGGAAGATCACCATCGTGTTGGAGGCGAGTCCTAATTTGTCAAGTGTTTCCAGTACTCGGCCGACCCCGTCGTCCACCGCGGAGACCATGGCCGCGTAGGTCCGGCGCTGTTTGTCGCCGATCTGTTTGAATTTCTCCAACCGCGCGGGCGTTGCCTGCAGCGGCGTATGCGGGGCATTGTAGGCCAGGTACAGGAAAAAAGGCTGTTGCCGGTTGCGTTCGATGAAGGTCGCCGCTTCGCGGGACAGGGCGTCTGTCAGGTAGTCACCCTCCTTCACCGGTTCCAGGTCCCGGTTCATCCAGGTGCGGTAGCTGGCCTCTTCTGAGAACACCTGCATGGGGTCTTTGATCCGGAGACTGTCGGGATGATACTGATGCCCGCCGCCGAGGAAGCCATACCACTCCGAAAATCCGCGCTTCAGAGGATGCAGGTCGGGGTGCGCCCCGAGATGCCACTTCCCGAGCAGGGTCGTCCGATAGCCCGCCTGTTGCAGGCGGCCGGGGAAGAGTTCTTCGTCGCGCGAGAGCCCCATGGCGGGATCGTCGGGTACATACAACACGTTGCGTTCGTATCCGAAGCGTTGCGGATATCGGCCGGTGAGCATGCCGGCCCGGCTTGGACTGCAAACCGAGAAGCATACATATCCGGCATCAAAGCGAACACCCTGGGCGGCGATCCGGTCGATGTTCGGCGTGGGGATATCCTGACATCCGTTGAACCCGACATCGGAATAACCCAGGTCGTCGGCCACGATCAGGACAATATTGGGGCGATCGGACGACTGTGCACGCAAGCCGGCACCGGCCAATAAAAGAATGCAGCAAGTAAAAAGATGCCTGGATCGAGTGAGCAGGGATCGGCGGCGCCCCGCAATACGCATCATGAATGGCTGTGTCATGTCATGAAGATACGCCAACGGAGGCAGCAAATGGCCGGCGTTTATACGCGGGATGAACGGAGGAAATGAAGG
>CAJBZC010000470.1 GCA_903959965.1 uncultured bacterium | reverse complement strand
TGCCGTCGCAAACAAGCTCGTACGAATGGCTTTTGCCATTGCAAAAAGTGGGGTGAAATATCAACCGGCTTGATGAAAAATATTTGGTTTTAAACATAGTTCATCCTGAAGTGGATGCCGTGCTGATATGCTCGCCAACGAACGCACATGCGGATCAGATCTGCGCTGCAGCAGCGGCCGGTAAAGCCATCTTCTGTGAAAAACCCGTCGATCTGACGCTCGCCAAGGTCAGGCAGACGCTATCGCTGGTAGAGGATGCAGGTGTACCGCTTATGCTGGCCTTCAACCAACGGATGGACCCATCCTTCTCCGCCGTGAAGTCTGCAATTGAACAGGGCCGCATCGGAACCCTCCGGTCGATCCATATCATCAGTCGCGATCCGGCTCCACCGCCGATATCTTACATCAAATCCTCCGGGGGAATGTTCCTCGACATGAGCATCCATGATTTCGACATGGCGCGACATCTTGCTGGTGCGGCGCCGATTGAAGTATATGCCCGGGGTGCTAATCACATTGATCCCGCCATCGGAGCCGCAGGAGATATCGATTCCGCCTACATCATGATCAGTTTTGAAAACGGAGTGACCGCCATGATAGAAAACAGCCGGCAGGCCGCCTATGGATACGACCAGCGACTCGAAGCCTTTGGTTCGGAAGGGATGGTGCGGGCGGAGAATCCGCTGAAGACTACCACAGTGCTGTCAAATGCAGAAGGTATCCATGGCGATCGCCAGCTTGATTTCTTCATCGATCGCTACACGGAATCCTATCTGCGGGAGATGCGCGCCTTCGTAGATGCATTGAAACTTGGTCAGCCCATGCCCATCACCGGGCAAGATGGACTGGAGGCCATGTACATCGCGCTCGCTGCCATGAGTTCACACCAGGAAAGGCGTCCGGTACTACTTTCGGAATGTTGAGATTTCCTCGCGTACTCGCAGTCAGGCTCTCATCATAAAGAAAAATTCATGATCCTTCGGAGGCCTCAGGATGAAAATGAAGGGAGGATAAAAATTAAACGATCGGTTAATTTCATTGTGTATGCCCCAAAACGCACTACCCCCGGCTGTCATCCTGAGGCCTCCGAAGGATCTTATATTGGCTGTTTTCCGTTGACATGGGGCAAGCAGCTTTCGTGCTGTTCCGGCAGTCAATACAAGATCCTTCGCTTTGCTCAGGATGACATTACAGGGTGGTTAACTTCACGAATTGGCCGTTACTCACAACCTACAAAGTTTAGGTAAATGTCATCCTGAGGCCTCCGAAGGATCTTGTATTGGCTGTTTTCCGTTGATTTTGCACAACCAGCTTTCGTGCTGTACCGGCAGTCAATACAAGATCCTTCGCTTTGCTCAGGATGACATTACAGGGTGGTTAACATCAGGTATTGGCCGTTACTATAACGTACAACATATAACTACATGTCATCCCGAGGCCTCCGAGGGACCTTGTATTTATTTTAATGTCTAGCGTTCACCGAACTTGATGAATGATCTCCAAACCGGGACGAACTGCAGCAACTACAGATGTACTATCAATGGGGCAATCCCAAATAAATAACTTCTTCAAAGAAGGCAGGGCGGCTAGTAATCCCAGACTTTTATTCGTGACCCGTGTACCATAGATATTCAATTGCTCGAGATTTTTCAATCCCTCCAATTGCGCAATGCCCTGATCACCGATCGGGTTCTGGCTGAGATTCAATCGAAACAGCTTGTCCAATCCGGCGATGTCTTCCATGTCTTCATCGGTCAGTCCGCAATTGGGCAACTGCAGCCAAACCAATTGTTCGTGCACACGCTCCAGAACAGACAGATCCGGCTTCACCGAATCGGCATAGGTTACATCCAGCCAGGCGCCGGAGGAGCTGATCCGACGCGCCTGAAAACCCGCTGCCCGCAGGGCTTCCAGGTCATCCTCCGAAGCGGGCTCCGCCTTCATGTCCAGCATGGGATCCCGGTTCAACTGAAAGTAATTCGTCAGCACTTCACGCATGCGTGGATCGGGCGGAGTCTTCGCCAAGGGCATCGAAGCCAGCGCACCTTTTTCGATCCACCATTCGAGAATGTCACGCTGATCATCTGTCAACGGGGCTTTTCCATCCGTAGGCATGAACTCCTTGTGATCAGAAGGCAATGATACCCGGCGAAACAATTCACTGGCTGAAGGATCTCCCGGCACAAGACCGACCCCAGATTTTCCACCACGAAGAATAACCGCGTGATCCGTGAGCAACAATCCGCCCTTTTTCTTGGAGGCATTGTGACAACCCAAGCATTTGGTCTGCAGTATGGGCATGACAGCGTGGGTGAACAGGTCCGCTGATTCGATGGAAGCCGGTCTGGGCATGGTTTCCGGGGTTTCCTCTGTCAAAGTCGAGATCGAGAGATATTCCGAACCATGCGTGAGCGAACCACCGCCATGGCCCGTATAGATCAACAGGCCAAATGTGGAAGTCACTAGGGTTGTCCGCAACCGATGCATCCACAGGCCTGATCTTTCAAACAAATAGATGACAGCCACCACCGAACTGAGGACAGCCAGTCCGATGCCTGACCATTTATGGATGTCCAAAGATTCTTTCGTGTAGTCGTTACCGTTAGCATGCAGATATCCTGTGAGTGCCGAGAGAATGGCAGATGCCGCAGAGGTCGTCCAGATCAGTGCTAACGTTTGATACGACACAGCTTCTGGCTTGAAGCGTTTCCATATCCCCAGCAGGATCGCACCACAGATCATGCCGATCGGCAGGTGAACCAGCAGCGGATGAAATCTTCCGAAATAAATATAAATATCAGTCATCGATGGCATGGGCGTATGTTAAGCCAGAATATCATGCACCACGTTGCCATGGACATCGGTCAGTCTAAAATCCCTGCCACCGAAATGGAAGGTGAGTTGCTTATGGTCGATGCCGAGTAGGTGTAGCATCGTGGCGTGCAGGTCGTGGACGGTCACGGGGTTTTCCTCCACGCGATAGCCATACTCATCGGTTCGTCCGTAGACCATACCTCCGCGGACGCCGCCGCCGGCCATCCACATGCTGAAGGCGGAAGGATTGTGGTCGCGCCCATCGGTGCCCTGTGCGAAAGGTGTCCGCCCGAATTCTCCGGTCCATACAACGAGCGTATCCTCCAGCAATCCGCGGAGCTTGAGATCTTTCAGCAATCCGGCAATGGGCTGGTCGACCGCATGGGCGTTGGCTTCGTGGCCGGCCTTGAGGTTGCCGTGCTGATCCCATCGGTCGGTGCCGTTGGTCTGCGGGCAGGTAAGTTCTATAAACCGCACTCCCCGCTCGACCAGTCGCCGGGCCATCAGGCATTGCGCACCATAATTACGGGTGTGCGGATCGGTGGAATCCAGTCCATATAGTTTCTTCGTCGCTTCTGATTCTGCCTTGAATTCCGTCAGCTCCGGAATGGAAGATTGCATCCGATAGGCGAGTTCATAGTTGCGGATGGCTGATTCGATCTCATCCCCCGCCCCTTCGACCGATTGCAGCAGGGATGCATCCTGACGGGCGAGATAGGCCAGTTTATCATCCTGGATGCCAGCGATGCTGTCGATCGGGCGGATGTTCGCGACTGGCACAGGACCAGACCGAAGGATCGACGCCTGGAAGCCCGCCGGCAGGAAGCCGTTCTTGAAATTATCAAGTCCGCCGGGTGGGATCAGTCCACCATCGAGCACTACATACCCGGGCAGATTGGCATTCTCCGATCCCAGTCCGTAGTTGACCCAGGCACCCATGCTCGGCCGGCCCTGCAGTCCGCTGCCGGTATGCAGGAAGTAATTCGCGTTGGTATGTTCGGGAAAGTTAGAGACCATCGATCGGATCACGGTGATATCATCCGCACAGGATCCGATGTGTGGAAAGAGTTCGCTGACCTCCAGTCCCGATTCACCATATCGCTGGAACGACCAGGGACTTTGGAGGATCTTGCCGACATTGTTGAACTGGGTGGCATCCACCTTGAATTTGGAGGCGGGATCTTCTCCGTTTTCCAGTGCCAGCCTGGGTTTCGGATCGAATGAATCAACCTGTGAAACACCGCCATCCATGTAAAGGAAGATGATATGCTTAGCCTTGGGGATATGCCCCGGCAGCATGATACCGCCACCTGCATTGGCCAGCGCGGCTTCCAGTCCTTTACGGCGACCGGAACAGGAGGCCAGGCTCCCGAACATGCCCATCAGAGCAATGGAGCCGAAGCCGCAGGCGCATCGGGAGAGCATCTCGCGGCGGGATATCGGGCGGCGAACGTGCGATGGGTGCATGGCTCAGGAAATAAATATGAATGATTTGAGATTGAACACCGTGTGCAGATAATCTTTCCAGATGACCTGTTCGGAAACGGTCTGACCGTTGCGGGCGTATGTTTTCTTCAGGGAATCCATAAATGTGCTGGCTTCTCTGATCTCGCGGGAAGTGGGTGGCCGTGAAAAACAGCGCTGCCATATCCACCGGACCCGCGCTTCCGTCGGTTTCTCCGCCTCTGCGAGAAGGCGGGTGGCGGTGCGGTCGGCCATCAGCGCAACGAAGGGATCGTTGAGCAAGATCAGCGATTGGGCGGGCACATTCGTTACCGTGCGGCGGCCAAAGGCAGAGGCGGGCATCGGCCGGTCGAAGGCCATCATGAAGGGATCTAAAAAGTTTCGACGAACCTCCAGATAGATGCTGCGCCGTCCGTTGCCATCGATGGGTCCGGACTTCCCCGGCCGACCCCTTCCGTTCATGAACGAGGTGATATGCTGGGGTACGGGCGGCCCGAACATCGTGGTGTCGATGCTTCCGGAGACGGAGAGCATCGCATCCCGGATGGCTTCGGCCTCCATACGCCGCAGGGGGTAGCTGGCGAGCAGGATGTTGCCGGGATCCTTTTGAACCGCACCGGCCACGGGCTCCACCGAACGACGGAAAGTTTCGGAGGTCATGATATGGCGGATCATCCGCTTGACCGACCACCCGTCGCGCATGAAATCGATCGCGAGTTGGTCGAGCAGTTCCGGATGCGATGGCACCTTGCCCTGCATCCCAAAGTTATCTACTGTTTCCACCAGTCCTCGGCCGAAGAGATGATGCCAGATGCGATTGACCATGATGCGGGCCGTGAGCGGATTCTTCGGATCGGTGATGGCGCGGGCCAGGGCCAGGCGTCCACTGCCCGGCACATCCAGGTCGATCTTCGACACGGGAATGGCGGGGATGAAATGCCGCTTCACCCGCTCCGGGGATGGATCCGTGTGATTTCCGCGGTGGAAGACGGGACTATTCTTCCCGAATCCATCCGTCACGCCGCTGATGAACTGCAGCGAGTCTATGCGCAAAGACTGTATGGTCTGTGCGCGGGCCTGCAGCGCTGATAGTTCCGGCACCCGAAGCGTTCGGGGCAGGAGGCCGCGGAGTAACCGGATATCCGTTGGCCCTGCCTGACCGGCGGCGAAGGCTCGGTAGGCGGCCGGGAGGGTGACCGAGGTGGACGGCCTGCGCGGCTCGAACCAGTCCTTGTCGTAGCGGATGGCAAATTTCACCTCGACCCAGGCATCGCGGGCCTGATTGTACACATGCTTTTCGTAGGTCCCCGGCAGAACTTCGACATAGGCCTTGTGTCCCTTCCAGGCACTTACGGGAAAGATTATCTTAACCAGCTGGTCGGTATTTAGTTTTTGATCCAGGTCTCCATAGATCGGGAATTGGATCAACTGGAAATTATCGATGACAATCCGGACGGAGGATTTCTGTCCGGCGGCCATTACCCCGATGAAATCCCGATCGATCACGAAATCCGGCGATCTCAGGGCGCCGAAGAGATTCAATCCCAGTCGTCGGCTGGAGGCCACGCCCTCCTTCAATCCACGTAGATTACCGAGGGAATCGGTCACAGGATCGCCCAGGGTGGTGCCATCGGTGAAGGCCTGTCCGTCGCTGCGCCATCCCTGCAGGTCGGATCCGGAAAAATCTGCCAGGATGCCGGAGGCGGAATCGGGCATCATGGGTGTGATCATGGGTGCGGAGGCGAATGAGGCCGTCGCTGAGGCACCCATCTTTGCGCTGAGCCAGGCCAGGGTGAGGGAGCGCATGGAGTCCAGCACCTGCCGCTGTGCCGCGGCTGATCGGCGATGGGCCGGTTCTGCGGCGGGCACGGGCGTGAACCTGGTTCCTTCCATCACACCATAGAGCGCGTAATAGTCTCGGGCGCTGACGGGATCGAACTTGTGATCGTGACAACGCGCGCAGGAGATGGTTAGGGCCTGAAATGCCTTGCCGGTGACGTCGATCATATTATCGATCCGGTCGGCCTCATCCTTGCGGATGTCCACCGGACTGTGCGTGCCTTCGGGCAGCGTGTGAAAGAGGGTGGCCAATTGCGATTCGTTCCAGGTGCCGGTGGGGTCGAGCCGCGGCTCGGGCAGCTGGTCGCCGGCGATCTGTTCTGTCACGAAACGGTCGTAGGGCAGGTCCTGATTGAAAGCGCGGATCAGGTAATCCCGGTATCGCCAGGCGCCGGAGATGGTGTAGTCGAATTCATGTCCTTTGGTCTCGGCATATCGGATGACGTCCATCCAATGCCTGGCCCATCGCTCACCGAAGCGAGGGGAGGAAAGATAGCGATCGACCATGCGTTCATAGGATCCGTCGCCCTTATCGTTCAGGTAACGTTCCAGTTCCGCCGGCGAAGGAGGCAGACCGGTCAGCACCATGGCCACCCGCCTGATCAAAGCCGGACGACCGGCTTGCGCGCCAGGCTTCAGGCCGGCCTCCTTCAATCGAGCTTCGATGAAATGATCGACGGGATGCCCCTTTTGATCTTTCAGTCCGGATGACTTGGGCGGGATGAAGGCCCAGTGAGGCTTCCAGCCAGCCCCCTGTTCGATCCAGCGTTCCAGGAGCTTTCGTTCACGGTCTGTAAGTGTGAGGTTGGATTCGGGCGTTGGCATCACCATCTCCGGATCCTTGTGGTTGATGCGGAAAAGTAGCAGGCTCTTGTCGGCGTGTCCGGGATCGATGGCCCGGAGGCCTTCCTGCGTGAGGGCTGTAGCTCCTTCGTAGGTATCGAGCCGAAGCCCTGCCTTCCGGCTGCCGGAGTCGGGGCCATGGCAGAGATAACATTTCTGCACGAGGATAGGGCGGATATGATAATTGAAATCTACCTGGTCGGGTATGGCGACTTCTTCATCGCCGCAGGCGGAAAAAATGGCGATGGAAAGGATCACCAGGAATGTAAACCAGGAGGTTTTTCGGGTAAGGCCTTGCATGCGATCGTGAATGAGTTGGAGTACCGGATATCTGAACCGGACAGAAAGATGAATATACCGATTTTCCGGGACATTACCATGAAAATCGGAGCAGGTGGCGGATGGCCGGACGAGCTGGAAAAGCTCATGATTTATTCATTCGTCGTATTGTATGATTTGACGGGCTTTCCGTAGCTTTCGGGCACAACCCGACAACATGCGCATCATTGCCACCCTGTTTTTCCTGACCATCGCCAGTCATACCTCCGCCCAGGACCACAGCCATCGCCTCTCCCGGTCCCTGAAATTCCCGGATGTCCCCGGCTACAAGACCCTGAAATGCGATTTCCATCAGCACTCTGTTTTTTCCGACGGCAGCGTGTGGCCGGACATCCGCGTAATGGAAGCCCTGATGGATGGCCTCGATGCCATCTCGCTGACCGAACACCTGGAGTACCAGCCGCATAAGCAGGACATCCCCCATCCCGACCGGAATCGTTCCTATGAACTGGCGGTACAGGAGGCGAAAAATCACGACCTGCTGATCGTCCGCGGATCGGAGATCACCCGGAAAATGCCCCCGGGTCATAACAATGCGATCTTCATCCAGGATGCCAACGGCATGCTGGTGGATGATTCCGTCGGTGTCTTCCGCGCCGCCAAAAACCAGGGCGCCTTCATCTTCTGGAACCATCCCAACTGGACCAGTCAGCGCAAGGACGGCGTGGCGACGCTGACCGACATGCATCGGTACCTCATCCGCGAGGGGCTGCTGCATGGCATTGAGGTCGTTAACGATCATACTTATTCCGACGAGGCCCTGCAGATCGCACTCGACCATAATCTGACCATCATGGGTACGAGTGATATCCACAAACTGGTTGACTGGGAATACAAAGTTCCGCAGGGCGGGCATCGTCCCATTACCCTGGTGCTTGCGAAAGAGCGTACCATCGAATCGATCAAAGAAGCGCTGATGCAGCGCCGGGCCATCGCCTATTTCAAAGACATGCTGATCGGCCGTCCGGAACACCTTAACCCGCTGGTTCAGGCGAGTCTCGTCATCTCCAAAGTTGCTTATGGCGGTGGAACAACCGTCTTGAACGTCACGCTGGAGAACCGTTCGAGCACGCCCTTCATCCTGCGCAACACCGGACGATATACCTTTCACACGCAGGGGGATGTCATCACCGTGCCGGCCGCTGGATCGCTGGACGTTGAAGTAAAAACGATCGAGCGCCTGTCTGAGATCAAACTGAGTTTTGAGGTGATGAATGCGGTGACGGCACCGGGTAAGCATCCAGTGCTGGAGTGGACATCAAAAATTACCGCCGGAAAATAAATAAAAAATGCCGTTGTCTGTTTGTGCAGACAACGGCAGCATAACGGTAATGCATAACCGAAATATCGGTCCGTAGATCGTACTATTTAATCAGCGGGTCACCATCAGACAACATCCGGCAGTAAGTAAGGCGCCCGGTAGTCGCGGCTCAACATGGCATTGGCCTCGTTCTCCCCTTCGCCGATGAATCGTTCCGCAACAGGATCGAACCTCAACTGGCGGCCGAGGCGATAGGAGATATTACCGAGATGTGCGAGTGCGGATGACAGATGACCTGATTGCACGGGACCATGCTGCAAGCCCATATCCCGCGCGCGAATCGCATCGAACCAGTTCTGGAAATGCAGGGTGAGTTCTCC
>CAJBZC010000469.1 GCA_903959965.1 uncultured bacterium | reverse complement strand
GCTTGGGGCCTATCGCCTCATCCTGGGGTATCGGAATAAGGGACACCTGATTGCACTCACCAATCCCATCAGACCGAGAAAGGATCGGGGAGCAAATCTGGATCTGGGCTTCTTCGGACTCGAAGAAACCGATTTGGATAGTCCGTTTCATGCCGGAAATCTCATCGGACTCGGAACGGTTAGCCTCCGCGACATCCTGGCACACCTGAACCGTTGCTATGCCAACCACGTTGGGGTCGAATACAAGTACATCTCTGATCAGGAAAAGATAGACTTCCTGGTACGTGAGATCGAACACGATTTTCACCGGCCCCTGTCCTTCGACAAAAAGAAACGGATCCTTGAAAAACTCAACCAGGGCGTAATCTTCGAAAAATTCCTGCATACCAAATACATCGGCCAGAAACGATTTTCCCTCGAAGGCGGAGAAACCACCATTGCAGCACTGGATGCCATCATCCAGTCGGCTGCCGAAGCCGGTGTCCATGAAGTGGTGATAGGCATGGCGCACCGCGGACGCTTGAATGTCCTGGCAAACATTATGGGGAAGACCTACGAACAGATCTTTAGTGAGTTCGAAGGGAAGTCAACGCCCGACCAGACCATGGGCAGCGGAGACGTTAAATATCATATGGGATATGGCAGCGAAGTACAGACTGCCGATGGCCATGCGATGAGCCTCAAACTTATGCCCAATCCATCCCACCTGGAAGCCGTCGATCCCGTCGTCCTGGGATTCGCCCGCGCCAAGGCGGATGTGCTGCTGGAGAGCAACTTCTCCAGCATCCTCCCCATCCTCATACATGGAGACGCCTCCGTGGCGGGACAAGGAGTCGTTTATGAAATACTCCAGATGTCAGGACTGGAGGGATATTCCACCGGCGGTACGATACATTTCGTGATCAATAACCAGATCGGCTTCACAACGGATTTCGACGACGCCCGCACTGCTGATTACTGTACCTCCCTTGCCGCCATGGTGCAGGCCCCCGTAATGCACGTTAACGGGGATGACCCTGAGGCTGTTGTGAAATGTGTGGAGATCGCCGTCAGGTATCGTCAACGCTTCCAGTCAGACGTGTTCATCGACATGGTCTGCTATCGCCGTCATGGGCATAACGAAGGCGACGACCCGAAATTCACACAGCCCCACCTCTATCAACTGATCGAGAAACATCAGAATCCCAGAGAGGTCTATTCTCAGTATCTCCTTGAAAATGGAGAACCTGCCGCGCGGGATCTGGCAAAGGAAATGGAAAAGAAGTTTTGGGGGGATCTCCAGGAACGACTGGATGAGATCAAGCAGCATCCGCTTCCATACCATTACCAACAGCCGGAACGTTGGTGGAAAAGTCTGCGTCGCGCCAATGAACATGATTTCCACACATCCCCAGACACATCCATCAGCGAAGAGCGCTTTGAATCCATCTTCAACGCCTTGATGAATTATCCGGAGGATTTCAAACCCCTCCGTAAGGTGGAGAAACTCCTGCAAGATAAGGTGCGTATGTATCAGGAGGAGCAACGGATCGACTGGGCGACTGCAGAACTCATGGCCTACGGAAGCCTCCTGATAGACGGTATGGACGTACGGATGAGTGGACAAGATGTGCGACGGGGCACTTTCTCGCATCGTCATGCCGTACTCCGAGACGAAGCCAACGATGCAGCCTACAATCGCCTGAGTCGTATTCCCGAGGCAACGGGACAATTCCGGATTTATAACTCACTCCTGAGTGAGTACGGAGTCCTGGGCTTTGAATACGGTTACGCCCTCGCTACCCCGCACACGCTGGTGCTCTGGGAGGCCCAATTCGGGGACTTTTCCAACGGTGCCCAGACCATGATCGATCAATTCATCTCCAGTGCCGAACAAAAATGGAACCGGATGAACGGACTGGTCATGCTACTTCCCCACGGTTATGAGGGCCAAGGTCCTGAACATAGCAGCGCACGAATGGAACGTTATCTTCAGATGTGCGCAGAACTCAACATGGTCGTGACAAATATCACGACGGCTGCGAATTTCTTCCACATGCTCCGTCGACAGCTGGCATGGCCCTTTAGAAAACCGCTGATCAACTTCTCTCCCAAAGCCAATCTCCGCCATCCGGGGACTTACTCCCATCGTTCTGAATGCACAACCGGCGGGTTTCGGGAAGTGATCGACGACACCGGAGTGGAATCTTCACAGGAGATCAGAAAGGTATTGTTCTGCAGCGGAAAGATCTATTTTGACCTGGAAGAACACCGTCGTAAACATGATATCAGAAATGTAGCCATCCTGCGATTGGAACAGATCCACCCTTTACCGGTCGATCAGTTGAAACAACTGCACGCGAAATATACCGGTGCGGCCTGGTATTGGGTGCAGGAAGAACCTCTCAACATGGGGGCGGCGACCTTTCTGCAAGTATATTTCAAGGCCTTCCCTTACGGAGTCGTCAGCAGAAATGCCAGTGCCAGCACGGCTACCGGCTATGCTAAAGTCCACGCCAGGGAACAAGCAGAACTCATTCATGCCGCATTTTCTCTCTGATAAGGGCATATATAATTTACGAAAAAAGCCAATAACTGACAATGATTGACATCAGGATACCCACCGTAGGTGAATCCATCAGTGAAGTGACCCTCGTCAAGTGGTTGAGGAAGGAAGGAGACTGGGTGGAAAGAGATGAAGTAGTGGCCGAACTGGAAAGTGAAAAAGCCACCTTTGAGATCAATGCCGAACAGGCAGGCATCCTGCATCCCCTCGCCTCAGAGGGAGACACCCTCCGTATCGGAGATATCGCCTGCCGCATTGATGAAACAGCCACCCGGCCTGAAGGGGCCGCCCAGGTCACTCCCGCAGCAGCCCCCGCCCCGCCGCCGGCTCCTGCACCGGCTCCCGCTGCTGCAGTGATTTCCGAAGTGAAAGCATCTCCCGTAGCCGCTGCCATCATGGCTGATAAGAGAGTAGATCCCGCTTCAGTCAATCCGTCCGGCACCGGCGGCCGCATCCTGAAGCAGGATGTCCTGGAGGCGCTATCCAACCCGGGCCGTAAACCCGGGACTGAGATGTTTTCAAGGAATGAGCGACGCGAAAAGATGAGCAACCTGCGGAAGACCATCTCCCGCCGACTCGTAGAAGCAAAAAATGGCACGGCCATGCTCACCACTTTCAATGAAGTGGATATGAGTCGCATCATGGAGATCCGATCCAAATTCAAAGACGGATTCAAAGAAAAACATGGCGTAGGACTCGGTTTCATGAGCTTCTTCACCAAGGCCTGCAGTTTCGCCCTGCAAGAATGGCCTGCCGTCAACGCATATATTAGCGGAGATGAAATCATCCATCACGACTTCTGTGATGTATCCATCGCCGTATCCGCTCCGAAGGGACTCGTCGTGCCGGTTATCAGAAACGCCGAAAGCCTCAGCATGGCGGATATCGAACGTAAAGTCGTCGAACTCGCAAAGAAAGCACGTGACAATAAACTCACCCTGGAAGAAATGCAGGGCGGGACTTTCACCATCACCAACGGTGGAGTTTTCGGCTCATTGCTGAGCACACCCATTATCAATATCCCGCAATCGGCCATCCTGGGGATGCACAAGATCCAGGAACGCCCTGTCGTAGTCAACGGACAGATAGTGGTGCGCCCCATGATGTACCTCGCGCTGAGTTATGACCACCGCATCATCGACGGTCGGGAAAGCGTTGGATTCCTGGTACGTGTCAAGGAACTGCTCGAAAATCCGGAACTCCTGCTCATGGGTAAGGACCCCGTTAAGAGCCTCCTGGAACTCTGATAAGTTATCCTCAGGAAGCCACTCCAACGAGTGGCTTCCTGCTTTTTTATCCCATAGCCCCCTCATCATGTCCCTTGACCGCAACCAAATTATCTGGCAGTCACACCTGCGCACCGCTGAACAGGTCCTGGCACATTATGAGGGAGAAGAACCCTTTCCTATTTATCTAAAAGATTTCTTTCGGGAAAACTCCAAGTTCGGCTCCAGGGACCGTCGCCGGATCGCACAACTCTGTTTTCAGTTCTTCAGATTGGGACAGGCACTCTCCGGATATCCGCTCAGGGAGCGCATCCTGGCAGGTACTCTCTTGTCAGCCCCGGTGGAGGACATCTCTGCCACCGGCTTCTTTCCACAGTTGTCCGAAACTGTGGAAGATACATATGAAGCCAGAAAGTCTGCCCTGCTTGCCTTGTGGCCGGATTATACATTGGCAGACATATTCCCGGGTCGGGAGCAACTCAGCGAGGCGCTGGATAAGGAGGCATTCCTGATCTCGCATTTCACTCAACCAGATTTGTTCATCCGACTCAGACCCGGGAAGACGGAACAAATCCGCCGGCGCCTCCTTGAGTTGAACATCCCGCATGTTTTCGAATCAGTCACCGCTGTCAGACTGCCTAATGCGACATCCCTCGAGATGCTGGGTACGCCCGACCGGGATTTCGTAGTGCAAGACCTCTCCTCTCAACAGACGGCCGATTGGATGCCGATCCCCGATTCCATTCCGCACCAACCGCTCGTCCTTGACCTATGCGCCGGAAGCGGTGGCAAATCGATCCTGGCATATGACCGTTATCCGGGGGCAACCATCAGGGCGACTGACATTCGACCCACAATCCTTCGGAACCTGGAAGCCAGATTCAAGGCGGCAGGTATCAGAAGATATGCGGTCGCGGAAGAAGATCTAACGGGAACGCATAACCGAAAATCCGATGAATTGATCAAGGGGGATCTCGTGATTGCAGATGTGCCCTGTTCAGGTTCCGGTACCTGGTCGCGGACTCCCTGGGAGATGGCCATGTTCGATCTGTCAGACATCCGTGGGTATCAGCACCTCCAACGCAGCTTATTGCAGAATGCACTGCAACGAGTGACACCTGGCGGACACTTTCTGTACATTACCTGCTCTGTTTATCGGGCAGAAAATGAGGAAAATCGCGATTTTATCCTCGAACAGGGAGGCTTTCGTCTAATTGACTCCGGCATTATTCAGGGATATGATCAACGGGCAGATGACATGTATATCGCCCACTTTATTTCTGCAACCTGATGGTGCCAGATTCTGTCCCCTCCGTATATCGAAGAAGATAAGGACCGGCCGGCAGGATGTCCAATCGATCGATGATGGCGCTGATCATCACTCCACTGGCTCCTGGTAATTCCAGGTGCCTGAAGCTCCGTCCGTTCACATCCAGCAGGTCGAATCTGATAATTCCAACTTGTTTGGGGCGGTATAGCAGGGTTACCCGGTCTGTGAACGGGACAGGGTAGATACGGATACGATCCTGGCCCAACAATGCATCCTGTTGTCTGTAGGTACGGATTCGGGAGAGCATGCCGTAAGCAGTACTCATATCCGGAATGCCGAAGCCTGACCGGTCGTTTGGAGAATTATATCGATCTGCGCTTTGCCTGAGCGCGTTGATGATTTCCAGGTTCTTGAACTCGGGAAATGCCTGCCAAAGACAGGCTATCAACCCCGTCAGGTTGGGGGCGGAATAGGATGTGCCATTCCCCTGTGCGATGCGCCCATCCGGGAGGGCGACAAAAGTGCCGGCACCCACCGAGGCAAGGTCGGGCTTGACACGTCCGTCGGCAGTCGGACCATAACTGGAGAATGGAGCCACGATGCCCTTCGCATCAACGGCACCAATGGCAAGGACACTGTCGCCATCCGCCGGAGCACCAATGAATTTCCACCTCGATGTGCCCGAATTGCCGGCACTGTTGCAGACGATCATCCCTTTGGCCGCTGCCATGTCCGCGGCACGGGTGACCATCGTATGTCTTCCGTTCATGTCAGCATACTCATGGCTCATCGAAGGGTCGTCATAATCCGTATAGCCCAGGGAGGAATTGATCAGATCGGCCCCCAAACTATCCGCCCTTTCTGCCCCAACCGCCCAGAAGTGTTCCTCGATCGGATATTCACTGGCCACATCTTCCGTCCGAAATAGTAGATAATTCGCTTCGGGGGCTGTTCCGACCATCTTCCCAGGCAAATTAGCCGCCATGATCGACATGCAGTTGGCCCCATGGGCATTGTCTTCGTTCACGGAAGATTCACCGGCTACGAAATCCCAGGTGGCCAATATTCTTCCCTGTCGGCGGACTGTGTCAAAGGCCGGATTGGTCAGATAACGTTCATATCCGCCATCCAACATCGCAATCATCATACCCTGTCCCCGATATCCCAGATCATGGAGGAAGGCTCCCTGATGGATATCAATCTGACTTCGGTTCAACCCGTAATCCAGGAAGGAGCCCTTTGTGTCCCGAATCCGGGTCGGAGCATCTATGAAGATCTCCTCGGTCAGATCCTTCTCATCCGTCAATGAAACAGATCTGAAAGAAGCCTGGGTGACCCGTTTCACAAACGGGAAAGTACGAATGCGTTTCAGCGCCTGTGCATCACTCGTCTGGATGGCAACCTGATTAAGCCAGCGGGATGCATTTAGGACAACAACGTTTCGGAGACTCCGGATGCTATCGATGTAAGCACCGCAAACCGGCAGGTCGGAACTGTCGATGGATATGCCCTGACGGCGTCGTCTGTCCATGGTCCTCGCTGAAAGAAAATCCTGTGGCCCGCTCAAAGAATGGGTCGTGGCTCGTTTATCTGTCAGTTCCACGATATGTCGTTCCTGCGCATTCGGGGGATTACCCGGCATGACGAACATCACCACTGATAAAAAAGGGATCATGGAACGATACATACCATGAATTTACGGTGAAACCCTATGACTCAGATAAGTCATTCGGATGCCATGACTTGCCGGTTCGTAATATCCAGTTGCGGAGGAAGCATTGGGTGGCTGCCATATCTCATGAAGCCGCTCACGATACACCAGCCCGATCCCACGAGCATATACATCCCGGGCGATGACTTTTGAAAAATATCGTGATTTATCGCGCCCGTCATTGACACTGTCATTTCGTTGATCCACAGTTACAGTGTTCGGGAAAATCACATTCCCGGTCGTGAAGGGCATTCCGACTGACTTCCATGTGTAATCCCATCCGTCTAGATATTGGCGCAGGGGGTCAGATACGGTGTTGATGAATCTGTTCCCACGCCAGCTGAGATTTTCTCGGATAGGTGTAGTCATCAGGATGAAACGCTGGTTTTGTTCGATCCATTCCATTGCTTGTTTGCCGGGGATGGCCAGACAGGTCAGGTCAGGTATCCATCGGTTCGAATCTAACGGATCACGGATCGAACGGATGATGCGATAGGCCGTTCTTCCTTCTCCGTCCGTAACCATGGCATCCGTATGCAACCGTATGAAACGGGTTCGAATGGTTTTTAAGGTCTGATTCGAGAGATAAACCGTCGAATCCAATCGGTAGGTTACCGAAGCCCCGATCTGAAAGGGCTGGTAGTCGGCAAGTTCTCCCGCTGTTACAAATTCTTCCGACCGATGGCAGCCTGCCATCAGCACACTCAGGAGAAAGATGATCAGGAACTCACGGTTATTCATGGATCAAAGGTTTGGGAAACTGTATCATCCCTTCCTGATAACGAAATCCCTGCCTGATTCAATGTGTGCTGAAGGGATAAAATCAAAGAAAGCCGTTACAATCCGGAACGGTAACGGTGGATGGTTCCGCCGCCGAGCACATCATCCCCTTCATAGAACACCGCGGACTGACCTGGGGCTACTCCCTTTGCATCCTGGAGGAAGTCAACCCGTATGTCGCCGGTTTCATCGTAGGATAAGAGGCCAGCCGTACCCGCATCCTTATAACGGATCTTGACTGTGGCTTCCATGCCATCAGGTATGCGCTCATACTTGATATAATTGACTTTCCCTACAAGCATCTCACTCCGGTTGAGGTCATCTTCGTCTCCCAACACCACGGAATTGGTTTCAGGTATGATTTCGGTGACATACACCGGTTTCCCGAAGGTGATGTCCAGCCCCTTGCGCTGACCTACGGTGTAGAAAGGATATCCTTTATGCTTTCCCAGAATCTTGCCGTTCCTGTCAATGAAATGCCCCCCCATGACCTGTTCCTCCAAGCCCGGGACCTTACGCCTCAGAAATGAGCGGTAGTCATTGTCAGGGACAAAACAGATCTCGTAGCTCTCATTTTTTTTAGCCAGCTCCGGATACCCGTAATCGATGGCCATTTGACGGATCTCGGGTTTCCGGTATATCCCAAGGGGCAACAGGGTTCTGGACAGCAGTTCCTGTGGTAACCCCCATAGCACATAACTCTGGTCCTTTTTTTCATCTATCCCTTTACTGATCACAAATCGGC
>CAJBZC010000468.1 GCA_903959965.1 uncultured bacterium | reverse complement strand
GTCGCGAAGCCCGGAGCGGTCGAGGAAGCCTGGCCATTCCTGAAAGACCAGGACCGGCACATCCGATATGCCGCAAGGATTGCCATCGAGGCGCAACCCATCACCGATTGGAAAGACAAAACACTTCAGGAGAAGGATCCTGTCATCCTCACACAGGCCGCGATTGCAATGGCACGCCGGGGTGATGCTTCCGTCAAAAAGCAACTGCTGTCGGCACTCACCGGTGCAAACATCAAAGCACTCCCCGAGCCCCGCCAACTGGACATGATCCGCGCCGTTGAACTGGTGTTTGCCCGGATGGGCGCCCCGGACGCTGCGGATAAACTGGCCGTGGCAGCCTTGCTGGATCCGCTGTTTCCTGCCGCCAGCAACGACCTCAATAAGGAACTGAGCAAGATGCTGGTATATGTCGAAGCCCCCGGATCGGTGAAAAAAACCATGGCATTATTGCTCAGCGCCAAAGACGACCCCAAAAGCCAGCAAACACTGTCCGCTTCATCCGACCTCATCCTGCGCAACCCTCAGTACGGCATGGACATCGCGGGCATGCTTTCGAAGATGCCCCCACTGAACCAGACATGGTACGCCAATGTGCTCAGCCAGGCCAGTAAGGGCTGGACAGACGATCTGAGAAATCAATATTTCAATTGGTACACCAAAGCCTTCGGATACAAAGGCGGCGTTTGTTATGTCGGATTCATCGACAAGGCCCGGAAAAATGCGCTGGAAACCGTTCCGAAAGAGATGTTTGTAAAATATAACAAGATGTCCGGCGACTCCCTTGTTACCCTTGCCCGCAAAGGATTGGATATCGGTCCCGTCAGACCCAAGGGTCCCGGCAAGAACTGGAAAGTGGAAGAGGCCTTACAGGTAGTATCACAAGACGCATCCCCCCGCAATTTCGAACAGGGCAAGGCCATGTTTGCTGCATCGCTCTGCCGCACCTGCCACCAGATGAAAGGCGAAGGCGGCGTGGCCGGTCCCGATCTGACCCAACTCGGCACCCGGTTTTCCGACAAGGATATGCTGGAAGCCATCATCGCTCCGAATAAAACCATTTCAGATCAGTATGGCTCCACGGTATTTTATTTGAAGGCCGGTGGTTCCATCCTCGGTCGCCTTATCCGTCAGGATAACGAAAAGTACTATATCTCTCAAAATCCCTTCGATCCACAGACCGTCCGCGAAGTGCTGAAGAAGAATGTGCTGCGGACGCGCGTGTCGGAGATCTCACCGATGCTGCCCGGCATGATCAACGCACTGAATGGAGAAGAGCTGAAAGATCTGATGGCTTATCTGAAATCCGGCGGAAACCCCAACCACGCTATGTTTTCAGCCGGCAACGCAACAACCAAATCCAAGTGATGGCAGGAGCATCCATTTGGAGCGATAAGGTGGGAAATGTCTCTCAGATCGGCGGGATCGAAACCTCGGTGATCGACAACGGCCCCGGCCGGGGGATGCGCATAGCCTGGATCAATACCGGAGCGGGACTGCGTTACAAGGTGCTGATCGACCGGGCGATGGACATCGGGGATGCCGCATTCAATCAATACAACCTGGCTTGGCTAGGTCATGCCGGTTTCACTCCCCCGCAACCCATGTCAGATCGGGGGATCGACTGGCTGCGGACATTTGGAGGTGGATTGGTCTGCACCTGTGGCCTCTCCCATGTCGGAGGCCCCGAAGAGGACGCCCACGGAAAACGCGGCATTCACGGGCGGATCAGTAATATGCCCGCAGAGATCGTGTCCATCATCCAGCCGGATCCGGCTGCCGGCCGTTTGGAGATGAGCATCACGGGGATCATCCGGGAATCCACCATCTTCGGGCCCTGTCTGGAATTGCGCAGGACCATCTCCTCCAAACTCGGCGAATCCAGCATTCATATTCACGACGAGGTGACCAACAAAGGCAACACGCCGGCTCCGCATATGATCCTCTATCATTGCAACATGGGCTGGCCGCTCGCAGATGCGGGCAGCCGGCTTTCCTGGAATGGCCGGATGACCACCCGCGACGGACAGCCTTTCCCGAATCCGGAAGCGTACATGACCTGTAGAGACACCCTGCCGGAACACAGCGGCAACGGGGAGCAGGTGGCCTTCATAGACATCGAAGCGGATGCGGACGGTTTCTGCACAGCAGGGCTTCACAATCCTGCCCTGAACCTGGGC
>CAJBZC010000467.1 GCA_903959965.1 uncultured bacterium | reverse complement strand
TACGCCAGTGTGTTCTTCCAGGGTGCCGGCAGGACCTCTGTCATCCTCGGAGGCAATACCCCCGAAGGCTTTTTTCCCTTCAACTGGGGCTTCGATCAGTCCAACTACCGACAATTCGCATTGGATCGCTGGTCACCGGATAAATCTTCAGCAACCAATCCCCTCATGCCGAGGATACACTCCAGTAATAACAATTCCAACGATAACCGGGTGGCCAGTACCTGGTGGCTCAGGGATGCCTCATTTCTCAGACTGAAAAATGCGGAGATCGGATACAACTTCACCACCAGTCTGCTGAGCCGGGCAAAACTGAAGACGGGCAGGATCTATCTGATGGGGTACAACCTCGCACTGTGGGATAAGATCAAATTCTGGGACCCCGAGACGGGCAACAATTCCGCCGGCAACGCCTATCCAAACAGCCGGATCTTCACCCTGGGGCTTGAAATTTCCTTCTGACCAGAAAACATAAATTGACCAAACATGAAACTCCTTAAATATTTCCTGGTCCTAGCCGTCCTGACTACGTTCTCCTCTTGCAAGAAATATCTGAATGTGTCGGATGAGCTGGCAGGTGGTCTCACCAACATCGACCAGGTCTTCGAAAACCCCGATCTGTCCAGGCGTTGGTATGCGAACGTGATGTCCGGTGTCCCGGACTATTCGATGATCATCAGGGCCGATTGGGATGCCGGCGGACAAACGGGCCTGCACAATCCGTGGACCAGCATGACCGATGAAGTGAATTCAACCTACGGAGATGCCCGCAATTACTACATCTCTTCCAAGAACTCCAGCAACATGCTCTTCCACCGCTGGACGATCCTGTATCAGTTGATCCGACAAGCCAACATCTTCCTGGAACGGGCCAAGGTGATCCCGGCATCCGGCACAAATGCCGATAAGCTCGACAAACAGGAATTCGATATGATCAGGACCAACGTGCTGTTCATGCGCGCATACTATCACTATCTCCTGTTTGAACAGTATGGACCGATCCCGATCGTCAAAAGATCATTCACCCTGACAGAGGAACTTGATCTTCCCAGAAACAGCGTCGATGAAGTGGTGTCTTTCATCTCCAAAGAACTCGACGATGTCATGCCGCTCCTGCCACAGGGTCCGATCAGTGATGACCAGTTCAAGGCCAATCCTACAAGAGGCGTAGCCCTCGCAGTCAAGGCTAAACTCTGGATGTTTGCCGCCAGCCCGCTGTTCAACGGCGGTTACCAGGAAGCCGTGAATCTGGCCAATACCGACGGAAAGAAACTATTTCCGGCAGCCGATCCGGGCAAATGGGCCAAGGCACTGGAAGCAACCACCGCCCTTATCAACTATGCGCAGACAAATGGTCACGTGTTGTTTGTGGCACAAACAGCCGGTGTCGACGATCCTGAAAAATCAGTCTATGAACTGTTCCAGGCATACAACCCCGAGATCATCTGGGCGACGGCCAATACCGGATGGGGCGGGATGTCTGCCGACAGACTCGAAAGGCGCACCACACCCCGGAGTCAGCCGAACGGACTCGGAAGCACCTCCGTCGTACAAGAACTGGTCGACGACTTCTACATGCGTGATGGTAAACCGATCAGCAACACCACCTTCCTGCCCGCCTCCAATCTCTATTCCGAGACCGGATTCAGTAATTACAACGGCATCCAGGTGTTCAACATGTACATCAACCGGGAACCCAGGTTCTACAACACCGTCTTCTTTGCCGGTCGGAAATGGCACATTTCCAACAGTCCGATCTACTTCCATGTCGGATCGCCCAACGACCGGAGCGGACAGTCCCCGCTGAATGGGTACATCATGTACAAACGTCTCAACAGACGGGTGTTCCTGAACAGTCCCGGTGTCGTGAATATCTTCCGGCCCTCTATCGTCTTCCGCCTGGCAGAATTCTACCTGCTCCACGCAGAAGCGCTCAATGAAGTGAATCCCGGAAATCCGGATGTCCTGAAATATGTGAACCTGGTGAGGAAAAGAGCCGGCATCCCCAACCTGGAAACCATCAACCCCGCCATCGTGGGCAATAAGAATGCACAACGGCTCGCGATCCAGCGCGAAAGCCGGATCGAACTGGCCACCGAAGGTCAGCGATATTTCGACGTACGTCGTTGGATGATCTGCGAACGGGCCGATGGAAGACAGGGCGGCGATTTCTTCGGAATGGATATGAATGGGACCGCCACGACCTTCTTCACCCGTGCGAAATTCCAGAACAGGGTCTTCGAACGTAAACTTTACCTTTACCCCGTGCCTTTCGTGGAAATGCAAAAAAGCAAACTCCTCGTACAGAATCCCGGCTGGTAAAACATTTCCTGATGGGAGTTGCCTGTCATTTGGATGTCAGGCAACTCCCATTTTTATGAAAGATCGTCAATCCCCATGCGCTACGTCAATGTCTGTTCAACCATGACCAAGATCAATCCCTTCATGTCTTTGATTTGCTTACTGTCCATCAGCCTGATGGCCTGCGCCAAGCAGTCAGGTACCACGCTGGCAGAAACGCAACTTTCCATCAGCGCTTCTTCGCTCGTGTTTTCTGAAAAGGATAGTGCGCAATCGGTCCGGATATCAACGAATGCTACAAATTTTGAGATCATAGTGCCCTCCGGCATCACCTGGTGCAACATCCAGAAGACCGGCAACGATCTGCGCATCGCTGTTTCGGGTATGACATCGACGCTGTCCCAACGAAACACGGTCGTCACCGTCATCGCCGGCAGCGGCAGCAAAAAAGTCGAAAAAACCATCACGGTGTCCCAAAGCCGGGTGTGGAAACTGGTATGGGAGGATGATTTCAACACAGATGGTCCGGTCAGCAGCGAGAAATGGACCCTGGTAACTAAGGGCACGCCCGACTGGAAGAAATACATGACCCCTTCAGATGAACTGGCCTTCGTTCAGGGAGGTAATCTCATCCTGAAAGCCCGAAAGACCGCCACGGGCTACGAAACCTCCGGCATCACTTCTGCAAACAAATACCATTTCAAATACGGAAAGGTAGAGGTCAGGGCCAAACTCTGTGCCGGACAGGGTACCTGGCCCGCCATCTGGATGATGCCGCAGCAATCCGTCTACGGAGGCTGGCCCAAGAGCGGAGAGATCGACATCATGGAACACCTCAATCACGAAACCAAGGTCTGGCAGGTGATACATAGCCACTATGTCGACGATCTCGGCATCAAGAACGATCCGCCCTACAGCTCGACCGCTGGATTCACAGTGGGCAGTTTCAATACCTATGGCATCGAGTGGTTCCCGGAACGGATCGACTTCCTGGTGAATGGCGCCGTTACCTTCAGCTACCCTAAAAAAGCCAACCTGCCTGCAGACCAGCTGCAATGGCCTTTTGACCAGTCATTTCACCTGATCCTGAACCTCGCACTTGGTGGATCATGGGTCGGGGCGATCAATGACGCCATCCTGCCCGTGCAGACGGAGATCGATCATGTCAAGGTGTTTGCGCTGGCGCAGTATTGAAAAGAATGAATGAGAATTTTAGCCCCAGCCTTTTTAGTTCATTCAATACGTCATTAACTGATGCCTCGGCCATGGGTCTGATTTACTGATGTCTGAAGAAGGCTATGAATCTGAAAATAGACCACTATGACTGGACTTGGTCGAGTCGGGAAATGGATATTTATCTCCCGTGATCCCATCCCTTCGACGAACCGGTCAGTTCAGCAATTTCTCCAAATCGGTGTAGAAGCTGTCGTCTTCACCCACGAAGCGGTAGAGAATTTTGCCCTCAGGGCTAAGAATGATCTTGGTGGGATATCCGGCCACATTGTACTTTAATATGATGTCATCCGACTTCGTATTCAGCACGTGGTGCCAACCATACTCTGGTTTATCTTTCAGGAACTTCCTCCAGCGGCCACCACCGTCCGACTCCTGTGCGACACCCACGATCTCCATTTTCCCCTTGTACTTGTCCAGCATTTGCTTCATGCGGGGCATACCGGCAATACATGGACCACACCAGGTACCCCAGAAATCAATGACAACGTAGCGACCTCTGAACGATGCCAGGGAGAACAGAGAACTGTCGGGCGTGTTGCGCGACTCAATGGCAGGCGCGAGCTTTCCGATACGCGTCTGCTCAATACCCTTGACACGACTGGCGACCTCCTGATAGTACGGATTCTCCGAAAGACTGACCTGAAGGCTCCGGAAAGCCTTGATGGCTTCCTCCGGTTCTACCTGTGAGCGAATCATCATGTCCGACAACAGCCAAGCGGAAGCTGCAGAAGATGGATGCGACTGCAGGAATGCTTTCTTGGCGACCATCGTGCGGGCATCAAGTTGTGCAATGGTATCCTTCATCCGGGCGATGGCAACACTGTCAGTGACTTCTTTGTTTCCGATGCGGACGCTGAGGTTGACAGACTGGTTCTGCAACGGATTGATGCTCCTGGTAAGTGTGCCAAGGTCTATGTTGGCAGGATCTCCGGAAGGATAAGCATTCACCATGTCGGTAATCGAACCCTCAACAACTACGTCCGCTCCGGGAAACAGGAAGAATTGGAAGAGGGAAGACTTGGCCGGGTAGTAACCCCTTCCCACCCATTTCACGACACGATCGACATTTGGGGAAAGTGTCACATAAGTTAAGGAACGAATCGGACCTGAATGACGGAAGCTGCCATCCTTCACCGGTATGCTGTCTCGCATATATCCGCCAGGCGCGGAAGCATCCTGAATATTGAGATACATCATCCGGGTATCAAGTCCGCTGACCGTCCCACGGATCCTGTACGTACCTTCCTGGGCATGAGCAAATACACCGGACAACAACATGAAACCGATCGATGCCTTTCGAAATGTGCTTAACATAGTGATAGGTTTGTGAGATTCATAAAAGAGAACGGATCATGAGTTCAAGCGTCTGTTCATTATCCTGATCGATCCGGAAATTGGCGAAAACAATATTCCCTTCCTTATCAATGAGAAAATTGGTGGGCTCTCCCCGAACGCCATATTTCTCCTGGGCCCAGTCGCTGGTGGCCCGCAAAGGGATGAAGCTGTAACCGGTGCCCTTCATGAAAGGAAGTACGTAGGCATCCTGGATCGGAAAGACATTGATGCCCACGTAAGCGAGTTCAGTCTTGCCAAACTTCCGGACGACATTTTCAAAATGGGGGAATTCAGCGCGGCAAGGGCCACATCCCGGGAACCAGAATGTAAGGAGTACAGGTTTGCCCCGGTAGTCAGCCAACCTTCCTTTTGCTTCAGGTGAATAGGTCCCCAATTCAAATGGAAACGCAGGCTTGGAATTACTCGCCCTGAGCGCACGGATGTCGGCATCCGTTTGTTCAGGAGATTTACCTAGTTTGGATGCATATTGGCGTATGGGGGCATTGAGCGCTTCTGCGGGTGATTTGGCCTGTATCTGCAGAAGCGACTGGTAGGCCTCTGAGGTGCGTCCCGTCAAGTCTGCCAGGCGCGCTTCCAGGATGGATATCTTTGATATGTTTGTCAGGTACCGCGACTTTTTCATGCGGCTAACTGTATCAAAAGCAGCCTGATGATTGCCTGCACTGATCAGCCGGTCCGCCTCGGAAAGCCTGATGGCGATGTCCGTGCGATCCTCCCAACCCTTCATACGTTTTGAGAGCGCAATGGCGTCCACATATCGGTCGGCCTGCAGATACGCATTGAACAAGAGGCTCATGCCGCTGGCGGACCAGTTGAATTTAAGAGGGTCGTAACGACGAGAAAGGTCTTCCAGAACAAGTATTTTACCAGCGTCATCCCGGACACCATACCCCAGCCAATAGAGGCCCTGGGCTCCTCGTTCATGGGCTGGAAACCTTTCCGCCAACCGGTAGATCAGTTGCCTGAACACATTCATATCCTCCTCATCGAAGTACATGGCATAATAGAAGGCGTAGGCCGGATTGGTAGTATCGGCTACGGAGGCCAGTCGCATGTACTCCTTCGCATCGGTGCGCGAACCCCATCGTTCAGCATCAATGGCCAGTTGCAGATAGGCTTCCGCATTGCGTGGATCCAGTGCCACCGTCCGCTTCAGGAATGCCGTCGCCTTCGGACTTTCACATTCGTAATAGGCGGTGCCGATGGCATGCGGGACAGCAGCACTTTGAGGGAAGCGACGTGACCAAACCTCATATTGCGTGCGGAACACAGCTTCAGTACTGTCAAACCTGGAACGGTACTTGTCGGCATACCAGTAAAGCGCGGGTTCCCAGCCAATGGACTTCAGATAGGCCCGGTGGAAAGTCAGGCTGTCGGGCGCCGACTCCACCCGACGCACCCAATACGCGACGCTGTCAGGGTTAACGGTCCGCAGCGTATTTCTGGAATTTTGGGCAGATAGCTGAAGGGACGAAAGAAAAAAAATAAGGAGGGGCAATCGTTTCATATGGAAGATTTATCTCCGCATCCCTAACCGAAAAAGGAGAGATGCGGAGACCTGGAATTGAGGATCATCAGTACTTGTTCTGCTCTAGCTGGCCATCGCTCGAGAGAATGTCGGCAAAGGGCAACGGAAGCGCATACTTGCGTGAATCCTTTGGAATAGTGATCGTTATTGGAGCCTGATTGGTGATGGCACCGGTCAGGTTTACGGGATAGAAGGTCTTCGTGATGATTACATCATCTGAAGGATCGCTGTTATTATTGAATCTTCGGATATCGAACCACCGCATGCCGAAGGGCATCTCCCT
>CAJBZC010000466.1 GCA_903959965.1 uncultured bacterium | reverse complement strand
AGCCTCAGGTACCATCCATGGTGGCGGCACTGGAGCGTTTCCTGTCTGCTTTGCGCTCCTCTGACTGACCATCCCGTTTGAAATCCTGAGTTTTTAAATTTTTCTCCACGAAAAGAAAAAATGGCATAGTGTTTGCTGATGCTACCAAGCGTTATTTGATCGCGGCCATCCGTGACCATATTTGTCGTCATTGATTTGTGGGAGACGCCATGGGCAGGTAATTACAGAAATGGGGATAACCTTAACAGTTCAGTGACAATAAGATAGCCTCACATTTCGTTCTTCTGAGAGGTAAACCTGGTTTACATCTTGTTAAATCGAGTGTGGGCGTGGTGTTGCGGAGGTCGTGACCTTGAATTGAATTATATTTGTCGGAATCTACAAGAAACAGAATCATATGCGAGTGAAGTCATTTTTGACCCGTTTCTCGGTCGTTGTAGCGGTCGCCGCCCTTTCTTCCAGTTGCAGCAAACTGGGCAAGGGGAATGCCAGTGGTGTTCCGAACGATGGTCAACTCCATGGCGTGTCTTCCGGAGCGCGCTACACGCCCTGGCGTCCGGCAGGAATGGTGTATGTTCCACAGGGAACTTTTCACATGGGTCCCAGTGATGAGGATGTAAACTATGCCTTCACGGCACGCAACAAGCAGATCTCCATCAACGGGTTCTGGATGGATGCCACGGAAATCACGAATGACGAGTATCGTCAATTTGTAAATCGTGTTCGTGACTCCATTGCCGCGACCATCCTGAATTTCAAGAAACCGGGTGGAGATGGTGTAGAATTGATCGACTGGAAGAAAGCCAGCACCATCAAGTGGAGCGATTCCAAGATTCTGGAGCAGTTGAATGCCATGTTGCTGACACCAGATAACCGCGTGTTTGGCAAGAAAGAGCTCGATGCCAACAAATTGGTCTACCGTTCTGAAGTCTTTGATTTCAAGGAGGCGGCCAAGCGCGAAAATGACAAGAAGCCCCGTTCTCAGTTCATCATCAAGGAAGAAATTCCCGTTTATCCTGATACCCTGGTATGGGTACGTGACTTCTCCTACTCTTACAACGAACCGATGTCCCGCCGCTACTTCACGCATCCCGCCTTCGGAAACTATCCGGTGGTTGGCGTCAGCTGGAAGCAGGCCTCAGCCTTCTGTGTATGGCGGACCCAGTACATGCATTCCTTTTTGGAAGAGCGTAAGCGCACGCCGGAGAACGATTATCGTCTGCCCACTGAAGCAGAATGGGAATACGCCGCCCGCGGAGGACGTTCTCAGTCGCCTTATCCTTGGGGTGGATATTATCTTCGCAACAAGAAAGGTTGTCTGCTGGCGAACTTCAAGCCAGGCCGAGGTAACTACCCTGAGGATGGTGGATTCTATACTGTTCGTGCAGATGCCTATTGGCCTAATGATTTCGGTCTCTATAACATGGCCGGAAACGTAGCCGAGTGGACTTCCTCCCTCTATTATGAAGGAGCCTACAATTTCCAGCACGACATGAACCCTGATATTCGTTTGAATGCAGGCAAGAACGCCCCCCATCGCATGAAGCGCAAAGTTGTCAGGGGCGGCAGCTGGAAGGATGTGGGTTATTACTTACAGACCAGCACACGCAATTACGACTATCAGGATACCGCTAAGTCATACATCGGTTTCCGCTGTGTGATCGACCTGGCACCCGCCCAGGGCAAGAAGAAGTTTTAATTCATCCCCTCAGAACGCTAATCAAACCAGAACAGTTATAAATCCAGAATCATGGCAGGAGTATCGAAGTCCACGGACAAACTTGTTAACATCATCGTCTGCGTAGGTGCCGCCGTTGTAATCATCGGAGCCTGGGCAAAAATCTTACACCTGTCCTTCGCGGACATCATGCTCACCGTGGGCCTGCTTACGGAAGCGCTCATCTTTATCGTTTATGCCTTCCTTCCACCTCCCGGTTCTGAAATGGCTGAACTAGTCAAGGCCCTCCCCAAAGCAGGAACAGATGAAGGTACTCCCGGTCTTAAGGCCATGGACAAGATGTTGCAGGAAGCCGACATCACGCCTGCCAATCTCCGTCGTCTGAGCGATAACTTCGGGAAGCTCGGAAACACGGTTGAAAGCATGACTCAGATCGCTGACATGTCTGCCGCCACTGCCGATTACACGACTAAAACCAAAGAGGCCGCGACAGCGCTCGGCACCATGAAAGAAGCTTACAACAACGCTACTCAGACAGCCAAGCAATTTGGAGAAGCGGCTGACAGCACCAAGAACTTCCATGAGCAGGT
>CAJBZC010000465.1 GCA_903959965.1 uncultured bacterium | reverse complement strand
TCGTTCGTCGTGTCGGCGTTTGTATTCGGTGATCTGCCCCGGATGGAGCTTCATTTTGAAAGCGCGGCGTTGCATAAAGATTCGTTGGCTTGGGTTACGAGCTGAAGTTACGCCGGAATTGGGATAGATCAGGGCTTATCCATACGGTAGAATTCCGATGGATCTACCTTCAGTGCATGTGAGAGGATATGGATGGTGTAGGCAGTGGTATTGATCTTGCCTAGTTCGATGCGGGATATTTGAGAGTAGGCGAGGCCTGATTCCAGGGCAAGGTCTTCAATGGTGAGCTTCCGCCCGGCCCGGATCCTTCTCAGGTTCCTGCCCAGCTGCAGACGGAATGTTTCCTTGCTCTTCATTGGCCTTCATCGAAGGTAGCAGGCCGGGAAGGGGTGTTCAAGAGCATGAATGCTCTATTATGATGTATTATTCACATATCTAGATCGGGAAAACAATTTGGATGAAATTGGAGGGGGATGTATCTTTGCACCCCGCGGGGAATTAGCTCAGCTGGCTAGAGCGCTTGCATGGCATGCAAGAGGTCACCGGTTCGACTCCGGTATTCTCCACAAAATCTGACCGCAAGGTCGCGAAGTAACGAAGCCGAAGGATTGTCCTTCGGCTTCGTGTTTTTGTAGCCATTAATTTTTTAAGAGGACTCCCGTTCGAAGAAAACCTGTTTGCCGACGCAGGATAAAAGCATGGATAAAACGATCAGACAGATCTGTATACGCCAAGTGGAGCGTCTGAAAGTGAAGGGTATCTGTGATGTTGGACCCATGATCATAAAATCGCTACATGCTCAAAGATATAAATCTATGGAAATCAATCGTATGGATGATGTATTTATCTGTCCGAATGTTACATATGTAAGTTGCTGAACTGATGGCATGCTCCCGGATTGAAGGCGTTGATATTTTCCGGATGCCGGCAAGATCCGCTGATCCCGGGTGATGTATACCGAAGTTTAAGTATTCACAGGGCTGCGAATGCCCATTACATTTGAAAAAACAACCCCGCATGGAAAAAATACTTTCATCCTTGTGCTTCTTGCTGTTTTTATCAGGTTGTGCAAGTAGTCAGTCGCAGTTATTCATGCGCACCATTTTCTGGGGGAGCACCTTGGAGATCTCATGGCTTTGTTTCAGTGGAGACAAGGTGGTGAGGAATCCCAGGTATGGGGTAAACCCACTTCAGTTGGACAATGAGGTAAAGGAAAACGCGAAGAATGTGGCAACATTCAAGCGCAATGGAGGTAAAATGAATCTAAAGTGGGGTGACGGGCGTGAGCAGAACATCAATGTCGAATACAAGGACGGTGTGTTATCTGCCTTTGACGGGGGGCTTTGCACGATGGCCAAGCCCTTTCGCATCAAGGCATTTCAGGATCGCACCTATTCAGGCCTGGCAGTGTATGGAAATGTTTCAAGGTCTGTTACCCTATTCCTGGGAAAGGATGGCCGTTTTGCTGAAAAACGATTGGGTGCTGTTTCCGGCGATGGCAATGTAACGACAGGTATCGCCTCTGCCAGCAGTGCCAATGCAGGTACATATATCATCAATGGAAATACGGTCATATTCAAATATGGTGATGGTCGTGAATGGCGGGCCGTTAGCCAGCCTTATGACCTTGGAAAGGAAGAGATCATATTGGGCGATCAGCTATTCAAACGACAATAGTTATCTGGTTTTTTATGTCATGAACCGAGATCATATTTGTTATTAAGATCCAAACCCTGTGGTCCGAACCTGTGAATGACACCACAGGAAAACGCCCCTTCCGAATCTTCGGCAAGGGGCGTTCCCATTCATATTCATTTGTATCATCGCTCGATCACCAGTGATCTCGATACCCTGTTGGTATTTGTTTCCAGCCTCAGCAGGTACATACCACCGGATATTTCTTTGGGTATGGCGATCAATTGTTTGTTAATACCCGGGGTTTGTTCGAAGACCTTCGTCCATACTGTTCTTCCGGTGGCATCGAGGAGCCTGAGGGTTGCTGTTTCTTGCTGCGCTGACCTCCAGGTGGCGTTGATATGTGACTTTGCCGGGTTCGGATGCAATCGGAAGGAGGCATCGGATGTGCTTCCTTCCATACTCGCGGGCATCGACAGCTGCATATTTATTTTCTGGAATGATTGGTTGAAGGCTTCCCTGGCGAGTATGTCATCCGTCAGGCTGAGGATTGGCGAGGTGTTGCTGCGCTTTGCCTGGAATGTCATATCAAGCAGCAGGCTGCCTTTCCTGAAATTCATGCCGAGGGCTTTTGGATCATTCCAGGACAAGAGCAGTTTGCCTTGCTGGAGGGATCCTTCACCCAGACCGATCTCCAGCGGATTTTCATTGATGGTCAGCAGTGAGAGATGGGCGCTGTCCCAGCTCAGGGTACCCTGGAATCCCATGAGTTGGTCAATGGCATCTGACTTGATGAGGACGCGATACCGCAGGCCCGGTAGTTCTCTCATTTCCACGATGAGTTTCAGGGTATCTCTGCCCCATGTCTGATCGAGTTTGGGATTCCGATCATAGTTGACATCACCGAGTTTGACGGCGCGGAAGCTGTGCGTCACTTTTCCGAACAGATCGTTGAAGGACTTGGTGGACCTGAAGGGGAAGGGCATGTCAGGATTCGGGAAGGTCTGATCAGCATCGACAAAGGCCCAGGTCCGGTTTCCGGGCATACTGGTATCGATGCGGAGCAACATCCTTCGTAAGAACAGCACATCTGCGGTGGTGATGCTGCCTGAGTTGTTGGCATCGGCCGCAATGACCTTGTAGGGGTTTGCGAGTCTTTGACGGAACAGCAGGTGAGACTGGATCAATGCGATATCGAACGTACTGATGCCGTTGAGTTTTTCGCGTTCATTGTTCTTGAAAGGCGAGAGGTTGTATGTGCCCTTGTTCGCAGAGAGGGCATACGTGCCGTCATGACTCGTTAGTGTTTGTTTTGCATCCGGGCCGGCGAGGCTCATCTGTACATTAACGACGCCTTCGTCCAGTGGTGTCAGGACCCTGCCTTCGAGTTTCATCAGGCAGGTGTTCACGGCCACGCCGCCATTCATGGCGATGGACTTGAGGGTTACGGGTCGATCATCCTGGAACTTTAACAGCGTTGGATCCGAATTCAGGCTGATCGGCCAGGTGGAAAATAGGCTGGTGGTCGGTATGAGCCGGACAGCAAATATGATGGTGGTGTCCGCCAGACTCTTCCAGGACGTGTCATTGGTCGCCCACTGGAACCGGAGTTTTCCGACCGAGGTTTGCGTCGTGGTGAAGTCTGAGGGTTTCATACCGGGTTCCTGGAAAATGCGGAGGGAGTCGAACCGAAGCCGGGCGGTATCCCAGGCCATCTCACCCATGAAACGGCTGATGCGTCTGAAGTTTTGCACGGATACGGGTACTTCCACCGGTTCGGTGCAGGATCCATTGACCAGGCCGACCTTCAGTATGGCGGTATCCGGGAATTGCACGAACACGGTATCGGTCAGTCTGCATCCGGCATCCGTGATCGCAATGACGTTATAGGAGCCGGTGTATTTTACGGTCTGTGAAATGGTGGTGTTTCCGGTGTTCCAGTTGACGGTTTTTGGCCGCAGGCTGGTATCGATGGCCAGGGTGAGGTCGTTGGCTTTGCTGTAGATCCGGTCGGGGAAGGGGTTGAAGGCGGGTGCGACAAAGACCTTCACGGTGA
>CAJBZC010000464.1 GCA_903959965.1 uncultured bacterium | reverse complement strand
GACAGGATCTGCGGCCGGAACGCACCCTTGAGTCCCTCTACCTCGAACCCTTGTATAAAGCCCTGATCAAGAGGAAAACGAGGCGAGAAGCCCCCCTTCAACTCCTCATAGACATCAAATCGGAAGCGATATCCACACTCGACGCCCTCACCGCTCTGCTCGGTAAATGGCAGGATAAATTTCCAAAAAATAAGGTAGTCGTGGCCGTTAGTGGCAACCGGCCACCGGTGAATCGATATGCTGCCTATCCTGACTTCATTCGCTTTGACGGTCGACCGGGCATTTCCTACGACGCCGCCGCTCTGGAAAAAGTCGCCCTCATCAGCGACTCCTATGGTAACTACTTGTTGAAAGGAACACAGATCGCAGATACTGCCAAAATGCGCCGGGCGGTGGAGGCCGCGCATGCCGTGGGCAAACCCTTCCGCTTCTGGGCACACCCCGATAACCCAGCAGGTTGGATGCAAATGATCAAGGTCGGCGCCGACTACCTCAACACCGATCACATCGACCAGCTGGCTGAATTCGTAAAAGAAATTCCGGATCGACTGCTCGATGATTCCGTGCAACAGTCCACACTCCACACGGCGCCCGTCCTCATGCCTTACAACCGCATCATCCGCAGTGCCGGACAGGTGGTGCGTTTCGGCAATCCTGCCACGGAAAATCATGCCCTTGATATCTGTCGCATCGAAGGCACGAACCTGGCTGCTGTCGAAGATCGCTATGGGATCTGCATCATCGATGCCAACGGAAAGATCCTGGATCGATTCGCCTACGCAGACCGCAAGGAACTCGGAAACATCGTGAGCACTTACTCCGGCATCAAATCCTTCCGCCACGATGGAAAAACCTGGATCGCCTGGTCCGCCGCAGGTGGTGCAAACGCCCGGCTCATGTATGCCGAATGGACCGGAAAACTTACCGGAATCGGATCCGTCGATATAGAGCGAAAAGCTCCCGCCAAGAATGCCATCCCCAATGAGATCCATGTCATCGGCGGAGAGGATCCGCAGCTCTACATCGTCCTCAACGGCAACGACGAGCTCATGAAAATGCGCTGGGCCGATAAACGCATAGCCTGGAAAACCCGGACGGGCGTTGCGCCCTATGGCGTGACGATGGCCAACGGAAAACTTTACGTCACCAACTGGGCGGGGCCGGCTGTGAGCGATAGCCTCTCCGACCGTGCCGGTGTCCCCTGGGGTGCAGCCTACACATCACCCGCCACCGGGGCCACGGCCCGTGGGAATGTATCCGTCATCGATCCGACCGATGGCAAAACGATCGGGGAGATCGAAACCGGATTGCATCCCAACGTGATCATCTCCGCGCAAGATCAGCGATATGTCTATGTATCCAATGGCAACAGCGACAACATAACGGTCATCGATACCCGAAATGACAAGGTCGTGGAAACCATCGGCGTCGGGCTCTTCGAAGGTCAGACCATCAGCGGCGGAAGCTCTCCGAACGGACTCAGTCTGCATCCGGACGGGCACACGCTTTATGTGTCCAACGGGATGGACAATGCCGTCGCCGTCGTCCGGCTTGGGAACAAGCCCGGGAACAAAGGCCGATCGAAGGTGCAGGGCTTCATCCCGACCGAAGCCTATCCCGCCGGCACCCTGGTCCTCGACGGCAAACTGCTCGTCGCCAACTTGGAATCAGAGGGTGTGAATGTGATCAACCCCACCCGCAAGGCCCGTGGCATTCACTATCAACTGGCCAGTGTCAGCATCATCCCCCTGCCCGATCCGCAGACCCTCGAAGCCCATTCCAAAGCAGTCCTCCGCCAGGCACTCGACCATCGCCTCCTCAACGCCAGCCTCCCCGCCAGGGAAAACATCGCACCGGTACCCGTCCCCGAACGCATCGGTGAGCCCAGCGTATTCAAGCATGTCGTGTACATCATCAAGGAAAACAAGACATACGATCAGGTCTTCGGCGATATGCCCAAAGGCCGGGGCGACAGCAGCCTCTGCGTTTTCGGAGAAAAAGCCACGCCCAACACGCATGCCCTGGCACGCTCCTTCGGATGGATGGATAACTACTACGCCTCCGGCAAGTCAAGCGCCGAAGGCCACCAATGGAGCAATGCCGCCATTGTGTCCGACTATGTTTAAAAAAACGTCCGTGCCTGGTTCCGCAGCTATCCGCACCGGCAGGAAGACGCCATGGTCTACAACAAGACCGGCTACATCTGGAACCACGCGATGGCCTTCGGAAAGAAGGTCAGGATCTTCGGCGAAGCCTGCCTGACCGTGTACGACAAGAAACTCAAATGGACGGATTTCTATCGCCACCAACAAGAGGGTAAACCCGCCATCTGGCATAACGAAACGACCATCGCTCCGTTGCGACCCATCATCTCCCCGGATTTTCCAGATAATGATAACCTTGTGTTCACCGACCAGCTGCGGGCGGATGTCTTCATCCGCGAATGGGATCGCTACGAAGCGGGCGACAGCCTGCCACACCTGATGATTGTATCCTTGCCGAACGATCACGGGGCCGGCCTCAGTCCCGACTTCCCAACACCTGACGCTATGGTGGCCGATAACGACCTGGCCATGGGCCGCATCATCGAGCGCATCACCCGCAGCCGGCATTTCGACTCCACCCTCATCCTCATCACACAGGACGATTCGCAAAGCGGATGGGATCACATCTCCGGATACCGGACCGTCGGCATGGTCATCAGTCCCTACAGCACAGGGGATGTTGTCACCACCCAGTACAACCAGACCTCCATGGTGCGCACCATCGAACAGATCCTCGGCCTTCCGCCCATGCACAGCCTGGACGCTACCGCCAGTCCGATGTTCGACTGCTTCCGGTCCACGCCCGTGAAACGCTCCTTCCAGACACTCCCCAGCAACATTCCGCTGGACAAAATGAACAAGCCCCTGAACGCACTGCGGGGCAAGGAACGTCGTTATGCCCTGGAATCAATGAACGAACTATTTGAGGAAGTGGACGGCGGAGAGGATGATGCCATGAACCGCATCGTATGGTACTTTACCAAAGGAAATAAAAAGTACCCGGGGAAACGTTAAACCCCTGTAAGATTCATCCCTCACAATCTTATCAAGGGAATTGCGTTTGCTCCTATGTTAATTTATCATTAACTTCAGGAGACAAATGTGAATAACCCTTGCCGAGGATCAAAATCATAATTTGCTGGATCGTTCTCTGCTGCATGTCTGGCGACCTGCAGGCACAGGTAGTGGGGGACCACAGTGGATTTCAATTCATCGGCCAGTCATTGTCCATTCCCGCATACCCGGCAGGAACTTCAAACCTGAAACCAACGGATGATGCCCGTTTCCGGGAAATGGATAACTGGATGGAGCAGCATCTTACAGGGATCCTTCCGGAGATGACCGCTATCCGCGAACGTCAGCAGCTCTGTGATTGGTTCTACTATCAGCTCATCCGCCGGGTAGCCGATCGGATCATCCCAAAGGCCTCTGATTACCGGGGATACACCATGGCGAAATGGCACCTGCTCCGCGCCTCAGGTTTCGATCCCCTGGTGGTGTTGGAAGGGTCAAGGATCTGGCTCTACATACAGACAGAAGACACCATCTACAACCTACCCGGCCGCATCATCGACGGCCGCCAGTACATCTGCATCAACGCACACGACTACAGCTTCGATGAACGCAGGTCGCCCGATCAGCGGTCGATCATCGCCGGAGAAAAGACATCTGCCAGACCCTTTAGTTTCAGCATCGACCGGCTCCCCGAATTCCCGGAAGACGCCTATCGCCGGAAGGCCTTCGTCTTCAACGTCGGCCATCGCCGCGAACAACTGGATGTATCGCTCAACACCGAACTGCCTTCCCTGCTCAGGAACTATCCCGTGACCGATTACCGCCACCATTTCAACATCCCGCTCAGTCGCGAAACACAGGCCTCTTTGGTCAGTCAGCTGCGACATAAACTCGGGGGAATGGATACGAAAAAAGGGATTGAATACCTGCTGCAGTTCACCCGCCACGCATTTCCTTTTGCAACGGACACACAGGTCTTCGGTCGGGAAAAAAGACTATCCCCCGAAGAGACGCTGCTCTATGAAACCAGTGACTGTGAAGACCGCGCTGCCCTCTTCTTCTATCTCGTCAAAGAGATCTACGACCTGCCGATGGTGGTGCTCACCTTCCCCAACCACGTTTCAGTAGCGGTGGATCTGAAAGAGAACCGAGGACAGGTCGTGCGCCACGAAGGCAGAGAGTATACGCTCTGTGAACCCACACCACAACGTCGGGACCTGAAACCTGGAGAATCCCTGAAGGGACTGCATGACGCTCCCTTCGAAATCAGTTACGCTTACCGGCCCGCCGGCAGATGACCTCAGTCATCGTTCTTGTCGTCAGATTTTCGTATATTCAGAAAGCCCGCCCGACGAGGACCCGGAAACGGAACATCACCCTTTAAACCATGCCACAGCACGAGGTTGAACTCGATGTCGTTGTTGCTATCCTCTCTGGCTATATCAAAAGCCTCTGATCTGCGCTGCCATTCGTTGCGCACCACATTGCGATCATTCAGATTCACCTCCGGCCGGATATGCGTGAAGTCAAAGGGACGTGCCACCGTGTCAAAACATCTCCACATGGGCATGGCAGCCGCATCATACTGAGTCATGGGCCCCATACCCAGGATCAGCTCCATCGTGCGCAGCATAGAAGATGTTGAATAAGGCGTGTGATCCACATAGCCCCGCTTTACAAAACCACCCGCGACATATGCCGTACTGCGGTGTGCATCCACATGATCGGCTCCGTTCTGGGCATCATCCTCCAGGATGAACACCGCCGTTTCATTCCAGATCGGACTCTTCGCCAGGGCCTCCACAAACATCCCCACCGCCAGATCGTTATCGGCCACATGGGCATAGGGTGTGGGACGTCCCAGTCTCAATCCATCCGTGTGATCATTCCCTAAACGCACCGTATTGAACTTCGGCACCTGTCCGATCGCGAGCAGCGAATCGAAATCATGCTTCCAGACCCTGAATCGTGTAGTGTCCGGGATGCTGGTATTGTAATCCGGGAACCTGGCACAGAAACGATCCTTCAGGATGGAGATCGTGGGCTCATCTTTGCCCATGAACTCGCCGTAGGTCCGATAACTGACACCATAGCGGTAACACTGATTCCAGATGAATCCATTTTTGTTATTCGCGATCTCGCGTTCCCCCTCTCCTCCGTAGGTACCACCCCGTCCGCCATAACTGCTCGGCCATGTTTTCTCAAGATAATCGTTCGCATAGGCGCCCATACTCCAGTTATGTCCGTCGGCACTGACTTCCGCATCCACGTAGAAATTATCCAGCAACACGAAACGCTCCGCCAGCGCATGCTGGTTTGGGGTGATATTCCGGCCAAAGAGCAACAAAGAAGTATCTCCCCGTCCGCCGGGCACATCCGCCAGCACCTGATCATAGGTCCG
>CAJBZC010000463.1 GCA_903959965.1 uncultured bacterium | reverse complement strand
GGATCACTTTGAATAAACGATTCCAGCGCGGGCCGTTCTTCCAACTGAACCATATTAACGAAGCGCGTCCGACAATATGATCCTCGGGTACAAATCCCCAAAACCGGGAGTCCTGGGAATTATGTCTGTTATCCCCCATCATCCAAAAGTAATTCAACTTGAAAGTATATGTATTAGTAGGAACACCATTGATGATGTATTGTCCGTTTCGTTCTTCAAAACGATTTCCCTCATATACCTCTATCACCCGTCGATAGGCTGCGATATTCTCTTTACTCAATGTTAACGTTTCTCCCTTTCGCGGGATCCAAAGTGGGCCAAAATTATCCTCTGACCATTTATAATGAGCGGTGTCGTAGGGGAAGGTATTTCCAAAACCGGAAGTGTTCAGTTCACGAACTACAGAAACCGGACTGACTCCCGGCATCTTTTTTAAAATTTCCGCCTGAGCATCTGTCAGATTCAATCGGTAAGTGCCCGGCATTCCAGGAACCGAGCTGAAATCCCTTTGTTCTGGGTCGTCCGGATCCACATCCATTTCTTCGGTCAGGAAAGCGGTGGGAATTCCAGCATTTCCTTCCATCGTTACCAACCAGGGCGAGAGTGCCATATCCGGTGCGTCAGATTTCTTTCCGTTGATATGGACGATTCCGTCTTTGATCTGAATGGTATCTCCTGCCACGGCCACACAACGCTTGATGAAGTTCTCACGTTTATCCACCGGTCTGACCACGATATCATCACGTTCCGCAAACAACATCTCACGGGTACCTCCCCTGGATTCTGTCATACGCAGGTAGTCATAGTAATTGATCTCCGACTGAAATTCACCGATGACTGTATCCCCAACGGGGTAGTTGAACACTACCACATCATTCCGTTTAACAGGCTGTTCAAGATAACGTTTATACGGAAGGGATATCCATTCAAGGTACGACTTCGAATTGACCACCGGAATCGTGTGATGCACAAAGGGGAATGAAAGGGGTGTATTGGGTATCCTGGGGCCGTAAGCAGTCTTGCTGACAAACAGAAAATCGGAGACCAGCAATGTTTTTTCCATGGATCCCGTCGGGATCGTATATGCTTCAAAAATAAAAAGTCTGATGATGGTTGCCGCTACGGCCGCAAAGACCAGCGCATCGACCCATTCCCTGAATGCCGACTTCCTGTAATGCTTTACCACATCCCTTCCACCGAAACGTTCTTGTTTCGAAAAGCCAAGGTAAGGCAGGTATACAAAAGGAAGAAACACGGCAGCCGCATGATGTGCAAGGGAAAATCTTCCAAACTGTTCCACGAACAGGATGATCATCCAGATCGTGATGAACTGCCCGGCGATGGGTATGAATTGAAGGAAGAACCAATATGGCCGTAGTCCCAGCAATCTGGAAATTTCCCAGGTATTATAAAACGGGATGAAGGCTTTCCAGGCAGGTAAACCCGCTTTCCTGAACATGCCATATAAGCCGACATGAAAGCCCAAGGTTCCAATAATAAAAAGGATCAATCCCCAACCCATGCTTAGTATGAATTTATATCTATCACAAGTAAGTGAAATAAGGCCTATATCCTTGAATACCTACAACTTTCAGGCATTAACATCACCATTTAGATCCCTGGCATATGACGTCAGGCAGCAGGTATCACATGTGCCCTAACATCGTTGATCGTGATATGTTTACCTGACAGGATGATCAGCCTTTCCACCACATTACGAAGTTCCCTGATATTGCCTGTCCAATGGAACTGGACCAATGCATCCAATGCTTCCTGATCGACCCTCTTTTTAGCAATGCCATACTCCAGACAAATCTGTTCAAGAAACTTGTCTACCAGCAACGGAATATCTTCGCGCCGGTCGTTGAGTGATGGTACATGGATCGGAATAACACTTAGTCTGTGATACAGGTCCATGCGAAACCGCTTTTCCTCGATTTCCTTCATCAGATCCTTATTGGTGGCGCTGACTACCCTAACATTGACGGGAATCTGCTTCTCTCCTCCGACCCTGGTAATCTTTCCGTCCTGGAGGGCCCTTAAAACCTTGGCCTGTGCCTCCAT
>CAJBZC010000462.1 GCA_903959965.1 uncultured bacterium | reverse complement strand
AGCAGGATGACAGCACTATTTCGGAATGATCCAACCCCTTCTCATGACTAAAAAGCATAGCATAATGCCTCATCATTCATATTCACCGGGAAAACGGAAGATCTTCGCCATCAGTTGCCTGTTGGCTTTCATGTCCATCATCTCCGGCGGGATCAGAAGTCAAACAAGTAAATCCGACCCCGTGGATCTCCAGGGATGGGCCATCGTCAGCCTCGGATTGGACCTGCCGAAAAAATGGGAAGCCGGCCTGACCGGACAGTGGAGGACAGAGAACAACCTGGGCACGACCAGGGGATTCTATGTCACGCCGGAGGTCTCCTACGGGATCCATAAGAGGGTGAAGATCTTCGCCAACTTCCGATACGCCGATGTCGTCGGCAGCCACTCCTCCCGACTGGGCATCGGATTGGAATACTCCACAAAGATCTCCGGTTGGCAGATCGGTTTGCGACCTCAGTTCCAGTACACCCTTAAATACGCGGATGATGGCGACGGCTCGGCAACCGGAACAAGCATCCTGCGCACAAGACTATCCGTCAGGCACCGCATCACCAAAAAACTCGACGGATACCTGCAGGTTGAGCCTTACTTCACCTTTACACCAGGCGAATACTTCATCGATAACATCCGAAACACGGCCGGACTTCGATACGAATACCGGAAAGACCGCAGGATATCGGTGTTCTACATGTATAGACCCGACTTCGCAAAAAGTTACAACCGGTTGTTCCACGTCGCAGGTATACGCTGGGATGTGGACCTGAAATGGAAAAAGTGACCGGACATCGGACGTTCGATCATCAACAATTCCAGTATCTGATCGGGTTTTGCACGTGTTTCATCTCCGCATGTACGATGCGCTTGCCCCTCTCTCCCACAAATCTCACCCACTGAGCCTCTTCCGCTTCCTTTCCATCGAAGCAATATCGACCGGGATAGGCCGGTGAAGGATACCATGTTTCCGGCCTGAAAACGCCAACCGCCACCCCACGGATAGTGGCAATGACCAATTCCGCCTTCGCAGCCCGTTCCCTGGACAAACGCCAGTGACCACAGACCTGCAGATAGACAGACGTGCGGGTGCTCCTGTTGACGATGTCGTTGATGTTGATGAACAGGATGCGCTCTTCCGGGCGCTCATCAATAACCGGCAGCGTGTACTTGTCAACCAGCTCACGCACATGCATCGGACCGAAAGAATTACTGCCATGACCAGCCTGTGCGTTCGTCAAACCCGGAAAGGCATCGATCAACGCCGCCTCTACATGCTCCACGATACCATCCGGTATCTCATGCCGATGAATGACATGAATGACCTCCAGTCCCGCATTCCGGATGTCCAGGATCCGCTGCTCCTTGAATGAGAGATCACTATCCGGATCTCGGTCCTTTATCGTGCCGTTGACATGATCAAAAACCCGATTTCCTTTGCCCTTGCCGATGTAAAAGGTCTCCCCATTGCGCGGATCGATCAGGCGATAGACATAATTCCCGATCTTATCGATGACTTCCTGAGGAAAGGATTGAACTGAATGTTGCATGACTCCGGATGATTGAACCTGATCGTACTAAAGTATGGCATTTCAGCATCGTAAAAACCCATCTGGTTGAGCGTAATTTCAGCCCGCTTTGCACTGGACCGATGACCGGCAACCTGATCTTTTCAAATCTTGCGTATCTTTCTTTTCGTGAGCAATATGAAGATGAAGATACTGGCCCTTTTGCTGGTCCTCATTCCATTCGGGGCATTTACCCAAACGACAGACCCGAAGGGCTATGAAGTTCAGTACACCACCAGGCCCCCCCTGATCGATGGTAAGATCCGTCCCTCCGAGTGGCGAAAGGCTGCATGGACAGATGACTTTGTGGACATCACCGGTAAACCGGAACTCAAACCGCCACAAAGGACACGCTGCCGCATGCTATGGGACGATGATTACCTTTACATCGCCGCCCGAATGGAAGAAACGGACCTTTGGGCCACCCTGAAGGAACGTGACGCCATCATCTTTCACGACAACGACTTCGAGATCTTCATCGATCCAAACAACGATACCGAACAATATTACGAGATAGAGGTCAACGCCTTCAGCACCGTGATGGATCTGTTCATGAACAAACCCTACCGCAAGGGCGGCACCTACGATATTCACTGGAACGGCGGGATGAACACTGCCGTGAAATTGAAAGGAACCATCAATAACAACCGGGATCGCGACAAATACTGGACGCTGGAAATGGCCATCCCGTTCAAAGGTCTGGAAAGGCCGGGACGCATCAGCCAACCCACCCCCGGCTCCAAATGGCGGATCAATTTCTCCCGGGTGCAATGGAAGCTGGAACCGGACGGCATCGGGTACCGGAAAAAAAAGAGGCCCGACGGCAGGAACCATCCCGAAGACAACTGGGTATGGTCACCCATCGGAGTGGTCAACATGCACATCCCCGAAAACTGGGGGATCCTGACCTTCAAGTAATGAAGGCCCGTTGTACCTTCACCTTATGAATATTCATCATATGACGAATGGTCTTCGCCGGCACAGCCTGAATATGCTCGTTTCATTGCTGTTCAGCGGAAGCCTGTTTGCTCAACCGCTTGATACCGCTAAACTAAATCGGTACTTCGATCGACTAGATTCCAACCAACGATTCATGGGCAGCGTGGCGGTGTTCAAACAAGGAAAGCCTGTCTACCAACATGCTACTGGATGGGCGGATCTGAAGAATGGCATGAAGGCCGATGCACATACGCGCTACCGGATCGGTTCCATCACCAAAACCTTTACGGCCGTCATGGTCATGAAAACCGTCGAGGCGAGAAAGATCCGACTCGATCAAACGATCGAACCCTGGTTTCCGGGCGTACGGAACGCCCAACGCATCACGGTCCGACACCTGCTCACCCATCGCAGCGGCATCCATAACATCACCGATCAACCCGGTTTCATTACGCGTGCAATCCAGCCCTGGACGAAGGAACGGATGCTCGATACCATAAATGCACAGATCAGCGATTTCGAACCCGGGACCTCTTTCAGATACAGCAACAGCGGCTACATCCTCCTCACACTGATGCTGGAAAAGATCTGGAACCGACCCTACGAACAACTCCTGAATAAATGGATCCTCAAGCCGGCCCGTTTGAAGGAGACGATCTACGGAATCAAGCCAGACCCAACACAGAACATGGCCCTGTCCTATCGCATGCTGTTTGGAAACTGGGTCGTACAACCGATGACGGATCCCTCCGTTCCGCTGGGAGCCGGATCCATGATGTCCACACCTGCAGACATCTGCCGGTTTGCGGAAAAACTCTTCAAAGGAAAACTCATCCGGGCGGAAAGCCTCGCGGAAATGACGCGTTGGCAGGAAAATACAGGAGCCGGACTATTTCGAATCCCTTTCGGAACCTCCTGGGCATCTGGCCACACCGGAGGCATCGATGCCTACCTTTCTGTGTATGGACATTTTCAGTCGGAAGACATCAGTTTCGCCATCACTTCCAATGCCACCAACATGGTGTTGAACGATGTCACCATCGCCCTGCTCAGCGCCACCTTCGACAAACCCTACACCATCCCTGATTTCTCGGTTGTGCAACTATCTGATAATGAACTGGATCGGTACCTTGGCGTCTATGTGAGCAAACAGGTGCCCATGAAGCTCACCATCACCCGAAAGAACGGGAACCTGCTCTGCCAGGCAACCGGACAATTGCCTTTTACACTGGCCGCTCATGGCGAACACCGCTTCTCCTTCGACAAGGCCGGCATCGAGATCCGATTCGAACCCGACGAAAAACGCATGCGTTTCCAGCAAGGCGGGGGTCGCTATCTCTTCATGCGGGAATGACCTACAAGATTACTCCTTAGCGCCCATCTTCATGAGAAAGGCCGGCATACCTCCCCCCGGCTTGAGATCCGGCACCACCGGCTTTTCTCCGAAATCATAACTGTTATTCGCCGGCGTCCGGTCGATCAGCTTCAGATATGGATCAATGCCGGCGGAATGTGGCAGTGCCTTGACATTCCAGGTGAAGGTCTTTTCTGGCTTGTCCATCTTCACCCGCTGCATCAGCAAGGGTACTTCAAGCGTCTTGTCGCCCGACTTTTGTTTCGTGAACACAGCAACATCCATGTAGTCGTTCACCTCCGCCTTGCGCTGCTTACCCAGACTATCCGAATAAAACTTCGCACTGCCGACGGTCAGGGTCACCTGATAACTGCTATCCGGTAAGCGCTTGTAATCCAGCGACTTGACATAGTTTTCATAGATCGTGATGCGCTCGAAGAGATCGGTCACCAGATATTGCAGGCTGTCAGGTGTCACGACACGAATATGCGCCACGAAATCACGGGCATTCGTGTAAGGCGGGCCTGAGAATTTGGTCTTGTTGAGATAGGTGCGGATCGCGCCGTTCAGCGTCTCTTCACCGAGGAAGTCCTGCAGGGCATACATCACGACACTGCCTTTGTTATAATGTATATACTGCTGATTTTCAACGAGCATCAACGGCATTTCGCCCCTCCATTCCGCCGTCCTGCCCATCAGGTAACGATCCATCTCATACTTCAGGAACTTCTTCATCGCAGCCTTTCCATATTCCTGCTGCATGACCATCAGCGCCGAATACTGACTCATCGTTTCGCTCATCAGCACACTGCCCTGAACGTTTCCGCCGATCACCTGATGCGCCCACCACTGGTGCGCCACTTCATGCGCGGTTATGTAGAAAGGAACGTCGATCGCATCCTCTTTGTCCTCCACTTTTGTAATGAATCCGATGGACTCGGAAAAGGGTATCGTATTCGGAAAGGATTGGGCAAAACTTGAATACCGGGGAAACTCGATGATGCGAACCTGCCGATGCTGATAAGGACCGAAATGTTTGGTATAGTAGTCTAGCGACTTCTTGATCGAAGCGATCATCCGGTCGATATTGTACTCATGACCCTCCTGATACCAGATCTCGATGGCCACATCATTCCAACGGTCGCGGCGCAGGCTGTACTTCGCACTCAGGAACGAGAAGAAATGCAGGATCGGGCTGTCCATTTTGTATTGAAAATAATGGCGGTCGCCCTTTTTCCAATCCTTCACTAGATAACCAGGGGCGATGGCACGCTGCCCGGCCGCTGTGCTCACCGTCGCCTCGAACCGGATCCAGTCGGCATCCCGGGAGATATAATTGCGCATCATCGCCGCGCTGTCATCGATCCCGGCCATCCTGGCCTTCGGCTTCAATCCATACTCCTTCCGGGCGGTATTCTGGCTCAATTCCGTATCCGGATTGTACCCGATCGTGGGCAGCAGACCGCTGTTGATGAATGTTCCGTTATCCACGACGGGTGAAGTCATCCGGCCGAAATATCCGTTCGGAATGTATTTCATATCGAAATCAAACCGGATGCTGTCGCCCGGCAGGATCGGTTTTTTCAATCGATAAATGCGGATGCCATGATCCGGATCGTCAACAGCTACCGAAGACGGCGTGTTGAATTTCATGACCGGGTAGTGGTACGGACTTTTTTTACCGCTGCGGTAATCAATGTACAGGGTGTCGATCGGACGATCCGTGCGGTTCAGCAGCGTGTATTGGCCAGCCATGCGCAGCGTCTTATCATCCGGGAAGATATCCACCGACAGCGAAACTGCCGTGATCCGGGGCTGCGGCATGTCGCGGTACTTCGAAAATCGCTTCTCCAGGGCGGCCATATCACGCTCCCGGTCCTTGGGCTTGGTATCATCCACCAACACACGCGTCTGCCAGTAGATGAATCCCCCACTTGCCAGTGCTGCGCTAAGGAAAACGACCATTAGGATCAATGATCTGTTGTTAAGATGGGCCTGAGACAGATGCCAGCGCGCCCGGATCGTCGACTCTTTCCCGCGGGGATAGAGGAGCAGTGCCAGCACACAGAGTACAGCGGACAGACTGTACCAGTACACCCGATAGAACGGCCATTGCAGGAATGAACCGCCGTAACCATTCATGTCGGAATAAGGCATGGAATCTCCCGTGCTATTGAAATCCAGCAGAGGACTGCCCAGCTCGAAGATGCTCAGCACAATGGGCAGGATGATCACCGGCACCAGCGTCAGGAAGAATCCGAGATATTTATTGGTGGAATAGATCTGCAGGGAAAGCGCCCAGGCGACAAACACCACGCCGATCGCGGCATTCCGCAGGATCATCACCAGATATTGCATGACATCAATGTCCGTGAAACCGTTATAGAGTTGTATCACGACACCGGTGAAGGCGCCCACCGTCTGCATCAGCATTGATGCAAGCGCAAAAGCGAGCAACTTGGAGAAAAAAAGCGCTGCATTCGTGACCGGTGTAACACCGGTTAGCTCGTGCATCCGCGTCTCCCGGTCACGCCACAGCGAAGTGCCGGCATAGAAGATGATGAAGATCAACATGAACAGGACCGTAGAACCCTCGACATTCTCCACGATCTTATAGGTCACCATGTAGGTAGATGACTCGTACATCAGATCCATGAAACGAACCACCAGGATCATGAAACCCACACCCAACAAACACATGATGATGAAAAAGGCGCTGGTCACCATCTTCCGCAGCTCGAAACGCGTCAACCACCATGTCTGGCGCCAGTTGGCCCGCCGGCCATATTCCTGACGAACCTTGGGCAGGGCATCCAGCGAAGCGATGGCGGGTGCCACTTCGGCCGCTTCAGCCCGCTTCCGGCGCCCGAACAGTTGCAGCGGCTGCAGGAACTGTGAGAAAGCGAAGCCGCGATAGCTGATGACAGTGATCAGCAGCGAAATCCCCATCCACAGCAGACGGTTATACAGCAAGGCATCTGTCAGCGGGATCAGGTTCGAGTTACGTTCTGCAGGACTCCAGTACTCTGTCACCAGCTGGAGCGCTTGTGCCCCGGTTGGCTCCAGCAAGGCCGCCAGCATCTTGTTATCGATATTCCCGGTGATGGTGTCACTCGCCAATTGCAAAACCATCAGAACAATGGCCACGATGTAGGCAGCCATCGTTGTCCGCAGATAGGTCGTCAGCGAAAAAAAGACAACCCCGAGGAAGAGGATATTCGGCAGCGTGAACACCAGAAAAGGCTGGATATAGTTGACAAAGAGGAATGGCCCCATCATGGGCTTGCCCATGCCGAAAAGAGAGCCAAGCCAAAAACCGATCAACTGACCGCTGAGGATAAAGACCGCCAATGTCATGCCTCCCAGAAAACGACCGAAGAAATACCCAGACTTGCTGATCGGTTTCGTGAAGAACAACGGATGGATGTTGTACTGATAGTCCTTCTGGATGACCGTGGCCATCGTCGAGATCAGCAGCACGTTGATCATCAACCCGAAAATGCTGCTGCTGGTGCCCAGCAGGATGCGGGCGACGGCAGAGGCAGAATTCACGGTCGTCAGACTGTCTGTCCGGGTGGTAGAAAACACACCCGCCGCCGCCATTCCGAGCAACAGGGTCAGGATGAACAGGATGGCAAAATAAACGTATGGATAAGGTCGGCGCAATCCGCTCCTGACCTCGAAAGCATATATCTCACGAAACATGGCGGAAGCTATTTTTGGGTGATGGTGGAGAAGTAGACATCTTCCAGCGTGGCATCCACGGCTTCGAATCCGTCCTCCGGACGATCATCGGACATGACGTGCATGACCATGCGACCCTCAGAGACATGGTGCGAGATCACCGGCAGCCTCATACGGTATTCGGCCAGTTCGGATTTTTCCACGGCCTTGCGCCATATGCGCCCCTGCACCGAAGCTACCGCTTCCGCAGGCGTCCCTTCGAGCAGGATTGTGCCGTGGTTCATCACCACCATCCGGTTGCACAATGTCCGGACATCATCGACGATATGCGTCGACAGGATCACGATGACCTGTTCGCCGATCTCACTGAGGATATTATGAAAGCGATTGCGCTCCATCGGATCCAGGCCGGCCGTGGGTTCGTCGACGATGATCAGCTTTGGATTACCGAGCAAGGCCTGCGCAATGCCGAAACGCTGACGCATCCCACCTGAATACTCGCTGACATTGCGTTTCCGGTCTTCAAAAAGATTCGTCTGCTGCAGCAGGGCATCTACGATCTCCTTTCTTTCCTTCTTATCCGAGATTCCTTTGAGGATCGCGAAATGATTCAACAGATCCAGCGCAGACACCTTCGGATAAAATCCAAAATCCTGCGGGAGATAGCCTAGTACCTTACGAACCTCCTGCTTTTCTGCCACTACGTCGATATCTCCCAGCATGATGGATCCACTGTCCGGATCCTGCAGGGTCGCGATGGTACGCATCAGCGTACTCTTGCCGGCACCGTTCGGACCGAGTAGTCCGAACATACCTTTTTCCAATGTGAGATTGATCTGATTCAGCGCCTTGACGCCGTTGGGGTAGGTCTTGGTGAGATCCCGGATGATGAGGTTCATGCCTTCTTAATTTTGCGATGGGTAAAAATAGGTCTAATTGATGGCCATTTTATTACATACCGCAGACAAAAGGCTCAACATACCAAGGCATCAGACTTTTTACTCATCATGATTAAGTTATCAACGGTTTAACTTTCGATCCGACCGGCTGTTGTACATCTGTCAAAAGCGTAAATTGCCACTCTTCATTCCTTTTCCCTTAAGTTTTTTATCCATGAGATCCTTCGCATTCCTGCTCCTGCTCCTGTCCTGCTCCTCTATTTTCGCGCAGATCGACCCAAAACGCGTCACCATCGCCCGGGACAGTTTCGGCGTCCCGCACATCTTCGCTCCAACCGACCCTGAGGTATCATACGGACTAGCCTGGGCCCACGCGGAGGATGATTTCAAAAGCCTTCAGATGGTCGCGCTGCCTTCGAAGGGCCTCATGGGCAGGGTCTTGGGGATGAAGGGTGTGGCGGGAGACTTCGCATTCGCACTCTTCCGCTGCCGCGAGATCACAGAAGAAAAATGGAACACGCTCTCTCCCGAGTTCTTGAAACTGATCACCGGATATGTTCAGGGACTTAACGACTACGCACGTGCACATCCCGAGGAAGTGCTGCACCCAAAACTCTTTCCGGTAACGATCAGGGACTACGTTGCCTCCTCTGTACTTTCCCTGACCGTCTTCAACGGCGGAGGACGCATGCTCTCCTCCATTTACAACAACACCGTCAGTTCGGTGATCGACTTCGACAAAATGGGATCCAATGCCATCGCCATCCATCCATCCAAAACCACAACGGGGGAAGCCTTCCTGGCCATCAATGCCCACCAGCCCAATGAAGGTCCGGAAGCATTTTATGAAGCACACGTACAAAGCGAGGAAGGATGGAATGCATTGGGCGGATTGCTCGCCGGCGGTCCCTGCATCCTGCATGGTGTCAACGAAAACCTGGGTTGGGCGCATACCGTCAACCTCTGCGACCGGTCCGACCTCTTCCAGCTGGAAATGAATCCTGCAAATCCGAACCAATACCGTTTCGACGGTCAGTGGATCGATCTCGAAAGAAGAATGGTTAAACTTCGCGTCAAAGGAGTCCCTGTACCTGTAAAAAGGGAACTTCTCTGGAGCAAATACGGAGCCACCCTGCGCAATAAACAGGGCGTTTTCTCTATCCGTTTAGGGGCCAATATGGAGATCCGCGCCCTGGAACAATGGTACCGCATGAACAAGGCGAAGAACTTTACACAATTCTACCAGGCCTTGTCGCTTCAGGGTCTTTCCATGTTCAACATCATGTACGCAGACCGTTACGATACCATCTTTTATGTCAACAACGCACTCATGCCGGTGCGTGATGCCTCTCCAGCTTTCGATTGGAAAAAGACCCTGCCCGGGAATACGTCAAAAACCCTTTGGACCAGTTTCCGGAAACTGCCAGAGTTACCTCAGTATGTCAATCCCGGGAGTGGATTTCTCTTCAATACCAATCATTCGCCATTCTATGCCACAGCAGGCGGCCATAACCTGAAAGCGGAATCCTTCCCTAAAACGGATGGATGGGAAACCAACCACAATAATCGGAGTATCCGTTTCCTGGAACTCATGCCCGAACAGGCTAAGATAGATTTCGACCATTTCAAGACCATCAAGTTCGACCGGCAACTGCCTTCGAAATTGCATTATCCCATCGGGATCGATACCCTGTTTCTGATGCGGCCTGAAGATTATCCGTCCTATGACACCATCCTCCGAAACCTTCAGCAATGGGATCGTAAAGGACTGAATGACAGTAAAGGTGCAGGCGCCTTTCTCATGGTTTATGAGTTCGTCTCCGCCCGCCTGCGCGGTAGGGAAGGCATCCAGATAGGTCGTTCGGAATGCGAGGAAGTCCTTGCCGATATCAAATCCCATCTGATTAAACATTACGGAAAGACGGATCCGACCCTCGGTGAGATGCAGAAACTGGTACGCGGCAGCAATCAGTTCCCGGCGCACGGACTCCCTGATCTCCTAGCACCCGAATGGAGTGTGCCATTCAAAGGTGGTGTCAGGAAGGTGACAGGCGGAGATGCTTATGTGGCACTGGTGCGATTCCCGAAAAACGGCCTGCCGATCATAGAAAGCAACAACACCTATGGCGCTTCTGCCAAACAGGGAAGCCCGCATTTCGATGACCAGGTCCCCCTGTTCCTCGATCAGAAGACCAAGCGCATGTCAATGGACAAGAAGGATGTTTTGGAAAAAGCTATCAGAACATATCATCCGGGAGAATAAGAATCTCTGAGCAGACCCATTAACATTCCATCACTACGCGGAATCCGACATAACTGGCACGACCTGCCGGAGGACGTCTGCTGCGGGAACGAACCGCACATACCTCTTTGTGAAACAGGAAGCATCCGCCGCGTACCACACTATTGTTCCCGGCGGTCAACCTTCCGGAAGGATTTTTCAAAACAGAGGAGATCGGCCAGGGATAACCGGCGTATTTGGTTGAATACACATCCGAACACCATTCCCAGACATTACCACTCATATCATACAAACCAATGGCATTCGGCCTTTTGAGACCCACTGTCTTAGGGCGGTTCTGACTGTTCCCGTGGTACCAACCCACTTCGTCGACATCATCAGACCCGGCATAACGGTAACGGCAACCCGCCGTAGCAGCGCGCTCCCATTCCGCCTCAGTGGGTAAGCGGAATTTTTTTCCGGGCAGCAAAGCAGAGAGCGCAACGCAGAAAGCAATCGCTTCATCATGGCTCACATTGGTCGCCGGCAGACGCAAACCTTGGAATTGAGAATGGTTGTAGCCCATCACAGCCTCGAACAAATCCTGCGTCACTACAAATTCGGAAAGATAAAAATCATCCAATGCAACACGAACCATCGGCCAACAATCATCGCGGTCAAAGTTGCTACCCATGAAAAACAGACCACCCTTCACCTTGATGAAGCCAGTCAATAAGCCTGCTATGTCGATCTCGATCCTCAAATCTGACAAGGTTTTTTACTCACGATTGCTTCAGAGATGATGGAAAAAGATCAGGCACTCCCAGGAAAATCCTGGAGAGTTCATATTTGAGATAACGAACCCCGTTCAAACCGCAATAAACATAATTAAACAAATGACGGAGATGGTTGATGTTAAACTCTATGGGCCGCAAACAATGCGCGTCTATGTATCCGCCCATGATCAGACCCGGACGGGTATAGTGCCAGTTACTGCGATTGATACGGCCCCGTAACCTTGTCCTTTGACCAAAAAATCTGGGTACCCTGCCATTCAACTGCTGGATGGGAATCCGGTCCGACATCAGCCAGGCGGCTTCAGAAAAATAATACTCATCTCCTGTCCAGCCCTCTCCTCTGGACCAGATCTGACGGATTAACCCGACAACATCCTCCCATTGAGGATCACGAAGACCCAGTATCTCAGCAAATACACGACCCTTGCCGACATAATAACAGCAGGGCGCGCGCAACACATTGCAATAAATATCCGTATCAGTCTGTATCAGTCCGGTATTGCTTTCGATTACTTTCTTCAGGCGACGCACATATCGCCTGGAAAGAAAAAGCATGTCGATGTCTCCTACAATGAAATCCCTTTCCGGAAAAAATGCAGGCATGATATATCTGGCGACCTGGGCCACAAATACATCAGGAATACCATCGATTGATGGAAGATTGGCTTCCCGGTCATCAATAGACCAAGCTGAAGCACCTGATTTACAGAAAAAGGTGGCCAGTCCCAGATGGGCGCATACTTCCTCCTGTAATACGGCGAACTTGGTGTACACCGGATTCAGGTTGGATGAATAGATAAGCGTTATGCTCATTTTCTCCTCCGTTAAGTTGTTTTTGTAATGCAGACTTGTGATACTGCAGGTTGAATATCAATCGATAATGGTCGACAGGGTCATTTGCCTTGCGCAAAGAGTACCGACGTTAAATCAATTTGTCATTCATATCACAGGACTATAAACGTAATCCGCGTGAAAATTGTATCTTTTCGAGCGTAAAAATTCATGGTAAAAAATCACCCATGCCGATCAACCTGATCCAACGAAGCCTCTATCTCTTTGTTTTGACTTTGTTTTCCGTATCAACCGTCTCCGCACAATCCAACCTGAAAGAAGATTGGAAAAGCCTCTTCAATGGGAAAGACCTGAGCGGATGGACACCAAAGATCCGTCATCATGCAGCAGGTGTAAACTTCGCCAACACCTTCAGGGTCGAAGATGGAAAAATCGTGGTCCGCTACGATGGATACGATAAGTTCGACGAGCGGTTCGGACACCTCTTCTACGATCAGCCATTCGGGTACTATCGCATCCGGCTGGAATACCGCTTCGTAGGTGAGCAGGCTAAAGAAGGACCAGGATGGGCCTGGCGTAACAGCGGTATCATGCTGCATGGACAGACACCGCAAAGCATGGGCATCGATCAGGACTTTCCGGTATCGATCGAAGTACAATTTCTCGGCGGTAACGGAAAGGATAAGCGCAGCACCTGCAACCTATGCACCCCCGGCACGAACGTTGAAAGGGACGGTAAACTCTTTACCCCGCATTGTGTCAACTCCAATTCGGAAACCTATCACGGTGATCAATGGGTAAAAGCAGAGGTTTGGGTGCTGGGTGATTCAGTCGTCAGACATGTAGTCAACAACCAGGAGGTCATGGTTTATCAAAAACCTCAGATCGGCGGCGGTAACGTAAGCGGACAGGAAGCCAAATGGGGCGCGCCGGGACAGCTGCTGAAGCAGGGTACCATCTCCCTGCAAAGTGAAAGCCATCCTGTGGAATTTCGAAACATCGAACTCCTGGAACTCGAAGGCTGCATGGATCCCAAGGCCTCCAACTACCGTGATTACTTCGTGAAATCGAAACCCGACGACTGCCAATACGGAAAGAAAAAGAAAAGGAAATCCTGAACACTTCTTATCACCTGAGTTACTGAAAGCCACGGTTTGACCCGTGGCTTTTTTCATTTGACCAGGTAAGGTTCGATGATCGGCTGCCAGATCTCATAGCCCTTGCGATTCATGTGAAGGCTGTCAGACAGAAATATGTGAGGTAAAACCCTTCCGTCAGACGCCACCATCTTTTGGGTTACATCTATGTATTCGGTACGGGGGGTCTTTCGCATATATTGCTCGATCAGGCGATTCCCCTCATTCCTGGCCACGGTATACTTCACCCGGCTCGGACTCGGCTTCATCGAGACATAGGCCACCGGAACCTTTGGAAGCCTCCGCTTAATGAGTTGATGAAGACGCACAAATCGCTGATAAACAGAGTCTCCGGTGATCTCCGGGCCGCCGGTCAGATCATTCTCCCCACAATAAATGACGATCTGCTTCGGATCATACTTAAAGATGACTTCCTCCGCATACATGATCAGATGAGGAAGCGAAGATCCGCCGAATGCCCGGTTCAACACTACATGACCCGGGAAGAAGGAAGCAATATCCTTCCAGTTTGTGAAAGAAGAACTTCCAATGAACAGAATGGGTTTCGACGGAGGTGATTGCAACGAGTCCAGATGTCTGAACTGACGGATCTCCTTGATGAAAGGCTGTGAATGCACGGCAGTCATCGACAACAAGGCCGTTATCAGATGCATAAAAATGTACTTGTTTGACATAATCGGCTAAATCGTAAAAAAAAATATGGGGAATTGTTTAATTTGACCCTTTTTAATAATTGCAAATTATCTTAAACAATCGACTTGTCGTATGAAATTGAAATGTTGGATCTATCTGACCTGCCTGTTCATATTGCCCATCGGGGCGTTTGCACAGGACAGGAAAGTGACAGGCACCGTCAGAGATGAAAACGGAGGGCCCTTGAATGGTGTAACCGTGACGGCAAAAGGGACGAACCAACGGGCCGTCTCAGATGAGAAAGGAAAGTTCTCGATTTCTGTAAACCCAACGGTCAAGATACTACTGATCACCCACGTCGGACAGACGGATACTGAACTGACACTGACTGCCCGTAATGACTATCAAGTCACCATGCAACCCGCAAGTTCCACCCTCTCTGATGTGGTGGTCATAGGATACGGTACGGTTCGCAAGGCAGATCTGACAGGTTCCGTACAACGCATCAATCGGGAAGACCTCCTGCGCGATAATCCGCTGAATATACAGCAGGCCATGCAGGGCAAACTGGCCGGTGTCAACATCACACAGAACGATGGTGCCCCAGGAGCCGGCCTAAGCATCCGGATCCGTGGCTCAAACTCCTTCCTCGGCGGAACAGAACCTCTCTATGTGATCGATGGTGTCCCCTTCAACAATTCCAACAGCGGAGGAACGCCGGCTTCCATCGGAGGCGACGAAAAACAGACCCTCAACATCCTGGCGTTCATCAACCCGAACGATATCGAATCCATCGACATCCTGAAAGATGCATCTGCCACCGCGATCTACGGATCCCGGGGCGCCAACGGGGTCGTACTCATCACCACGCGTAAGGGACGCACCGGCAGGGATCGGGTGGAACTGAACGTGAACGTCGGAGCGGCAGAAGTATCTAAAAGACTGGCCATGCTGCGCCCCTACGACTACGCCAGGTTCCAGAACCTGTCATATTTCAACGCCAATCGCTACGACGGGACCAGCTACACCCTGCCCTACACCCAGGCGGAACTGGACACCCTCATGACCGACAATACCAACTGGCAGAATGCGATCTTCCGCACCGGCCTCTCTCAACAGTACAGTCTGAACGTATCAGGTTCCGGTGATAACGGCAGCCATAGCCTGACCTTCAACTACCTCAATCAGGATGGGACCATCATCAACTCCGATTTCAGGAAGATAGGACTCAGTGCGAACCTCAACCGCAACGTAGGCAAATTCCTTCGCATCGGCACCAGCACCGTCCTGTCGAACACCGTCACCAACGGCGTAAAAACCGGCACAGATAAATCCGACGCCGCCAGTGCCGGTGTCATCCGCGCCGCCCTTACCTATCCTTCTACCATCTCCCGTGAAGAAGAATTCGACGGCAATGGTGAAGGCTTCTTCATCACCAACCCGAAGATCTATTCCCGCGATGTCCTTAACCGGGTCAACGGCTATAATATCTTTTCGTCCAACTATGCAGAGCTCAGCTTCCTCAAGTATTTCAAACTCCGTCAGAACCTGGGCTTCAACTACGGATCCAACGACCGCGATCAGTACTATCCCCGCAGCGTGTACGAGGGCTTCAGCGTGAAAGGTTCAGCCCTGAAAGCAGGTAGTCTTTGGACCAGCATGGTTTCGGAAAGCATCCTCTCTTTTAATCGCAAAACAGGCAAGCACAGCCTCAATGCCATGACGGCCGGGACCTTCGAGCGAACCAACGGCAGCTCCACCAGAATGGAAGCCAAAGGATTTCCGAACGATCTGCTGAAGAATGAGAACATGCAGGCCGCCGATCAGATCCTGCCCGCGATCACCAACCGGTATCAGTCTACCCTGATCTCCTTCCTGGGCCGGGCCAACTATTCGTACGACGACAGATACCTGCTGACGGTATCCTTCCGTCAGGATGGATCGTCCAAATTCGGCCGGAACAACAAATGGGCCGGATTCCCCTCCGCCGCCCTGGCCTGGAAGATCCACAACGAATCCTTCCTGGAAAAAAGCAAAACAATTTCCAACCTGACCGCACGTCTGAGTTACGGGCAGACAGGCAACCAGGGCATCGGATCCTACGCTTCACTGGCTAAACTGGCAGTGTATAATTATCCCTTCAATGGCACCCTGCAAACAGGCCTCGCAGATGATGTATTCGCCGGACCTGCCAATGCCGACCTCAAGTGGGAAACCACCAGCGCCTACAATGCAGGTATCGACCTCGGCCTTATGAAAGACAGGCTCAACCTGCACCTCGATGCCTACCTAAAGCGCACCGATAACCTGCTCCAATACATCACCACCCCGGGATCCTCCGGTTTCCTGCGCCAGCTGCGGAACTCCGGATCGGTCGAGAATAAAGGCATCGAACTTGCCCTGGACGCGGTGATCGTCAAGAACAGCCTTTTCCAATGGAAGTCGCTGTTCAACATCTCCTTCAACCGAAACAAGATCCTCAGCCTCGGCGGAGATGTGAAAGAACAATTCGCAAGCAATATCTCCACGCGTGATGCTCCTTTCATCCAGATCGCCGGCATGCCGATCGGAACGCTGTTCGGATTTATTGAAGATGGGTATTTCGACAACGAGGCGGAAGTCCGTAGCAACCCGATGTACACCAATCAGGCCGCCAGCATCATTCGCCGGATGGTTGGAGAGATCAAATACCGGGATCTGGACGGGGACCTCACGGCACTCTCCGCTACAGACCGTATGATCATCGGAGACGTAAATCCGGATTATATCTTCGGATTCACCAACAACTTCACCTACGGAAAATTCGACCTCAGTATCTTCATCAACGGGGTGCAGGGAAATGATGTGGTCAACATGAATACCATGTGGAATGCCAACATCGGCACTTCTAAAAACGTCAGCGAAACCATCCTCGCCGGCGCCTGGGCCGATGGAATGGATAATGCCAGCGCAACGGCACCCAAAGCCATCCGCCAGTTCTGGAGGACGATGATGTTCTCCCGCCGATTCATTGAAGACGGCAGCTTCGTACGTATCAAAAATGTCACGCTGGGCTATAACCTGCCGACAGGAAGCATCCGTGGCGTCAACAATCTGAGGCTCTCGCTGGGCGTAAACAACCTGTACACGTTCACGAAATATTCCGGTTTCGATCCCGAAGTCAACAGCTATGGAGATAATCCCGCACTTTTCGGCGTAGACCTGGGCGGATACCCCAACAACAGAACCTACACCCTCGCGCTGCGCTGCGGATTCTGACCCTCACCCAAAATGATTCGACACATGAACAAGATATTGAACCACTTTCGCTTGATGACCCTTGCAGCTATGGTGCTGCTTACCACCTCCTGTGAGAAGGCTCTGGAGGAAAAACCATTCTCATTCCTCTCTCCTGAGAATTTCTATAAGAACGAAGGCGATGCCAAGACTGCCATCGCGGGGGTGTACAACGCCCTGTACACCTACGATCTGTACCTGCAGCCCATCTGGAACCTTACGGTGCTGGATGATGACCATGTTTCGGGTGTCGACTGGTTCCTGGGTACCAGCGGTGCGGGAAACCCCCAGAGCTACTGGGGTGTAAACGGACCGTGGACCGGCTTCTACTCCGTCATCGCCCGGGCAAACACCGTGCTCGAAAATGTAGAGAAGATCAATCAGAACATCGACCCGGAAGTAAAGACACGCATCCTTGGCGAAGCATATTTCCTCAGAGGTTGGGCCTATTTCCAACTGGTACAGCTTTATGGCGCCGTACCCGTCAGATTGAAATCGCTCTCTCTCGATCCAAACAACAACATCCCCAGATCCCCTGTCAAGGATGTTTACAAGCAGGTAATTGAAGACCTGAAAAAGTCGGAAACCATGCTTTTCCCCTTCGGTCACCCCAAAGCGGGCGAACCAGGGCACGCCACCCGCGGCCTGGCCAAATCCATGCTGGCGAAAACCTACCTCACCATGGCCTCCGGCTCCCTCGCCTCTGGAAATGTGATCGTTCGCGGCGGCATGGATAACGGGAATTACATTTACCCCAAAACAGTCGTAGCCGGATTGGAAGGACTGGACAGTAAACTTCACTTCGAAATGGCGCGCGACAAGGCCCTGGAAGTCATCAACAGCAAGGAGTACAGCCTGTTCGCCAATTGGAAGGACATCTGGAGCAAAGCAGGGCGCAACAAGCAGGAAAACATGTGGCAACTCCAATCCATGGCAGGCACTCAGTTCGTCAATAACCTGAGCATCTACTTCTCTGCATACTCCACCTTCGGGCGCGGTGCCGTCTGGTTCACCAATAACCACTACCAGGATTATGAAGATGCCGATAAGCGCGCATTGGATGGAGTCTCACATAACTATTTCACCAACACCGGCACTCCTTATTTCTACCCTTCCTGGCAGACAGCGATCTACAAAGTGGTCAACGGGGTGACCTACAATAACAACGGTACTACCGACAACCGGGCATACACCATCAAATTCGCAGATGTTAACGACCCCACCGTTGCCAACAGCGATGCACACTATCCCCTGATGCGTTATGCAGAACTGCCACTCATCTATGCAGAAGCAGCCAATGAAGCCGCGGATGGACCAACAGCGGAAGCCTACAACCAACTGAACGTCATTCGCAGCCGGGCAGCAGCCTCTACAGCTCCCGCCGGCATGAACCGCGAACAGTTCCGCAGTTATGTGATCGCAGAAAGAGCGCGCGAGTTTGTCCTGGAAGGCGTGCGCAGGTATGACCTCTGCCGCTGGGGCATCTACCTCCCGGTCATGAACAAGATCACGGCCGGTCAGAACAACATCTCCAAGATCAGAGCTTCCCGAAATATCCTGCTTCCAATCCCCCTGTCAGAAATTAACTCCAACCCGTCCATCACCGCCAATAACCCAGGTTGGTAATCAACACCTGTAAATAGAATAATCATGCCTGTCAAGAATAATAGATTCATCATGAAGCATATCATGAAACTGGTAGCCCCCGCCATATTCCTGTTGATGATCAACGGATGCAAAAAGGAGAATACACCGGCCACCAACCTGGCTCCACAAATTTCCGGTGTCACTACCCTGCAAAACCGGGCATCCCTGCTGTCCGCCGTCAACTACGGCGACTGGATCATGATCAAGGGACGCAACCTGGCCACCACCTTCAAGGTGGATTTCAACTCCGTATTGGCGGCGGACTCCCTCTACTATGCTGATGACACCTCCGTAACGGTCAAAATTCCTGCCGTGCTACCGGATCCCCTCAACAATCCGATAACTGTAACCACCAAATACGGAACAGCCACATACAACTTCAAGATCATGCAACCGGCGCCTGAACTGAACAGCTTCAGCCCGATGGCAGGTCCGGCCGGAACTCAGGTGACCATCTTTGGGAATTATTTCAGAGGCGTAACCTCCGTTAAATTCGATAACATAGACGCCACCATCGTCTCCAGCACCAAAGACCAGATCGTAGTAAGGGTACCCGCTGGCGTGACATTCGCCTATATCTTCGTCACGACCCCGATCGGAACCGTCAAGTCGGCACTCACCTACGGATTCAAATTCACGATCTATGAAGACGTGCTGACCGCCACCTGGAGCAATACCTCCTACAGTGCCACCGCCGTCTATAACAATACCACGAATGTTAAACGCGGCGCCAACTCGATCAAGGTCAACTACACCGCGAACTTCGGCGCCCTGAGGATCTCCAAAGCCAACCCCGCCTTCAGCACCACCGGCTATACCGCCCTCAAATTTTCCGTCTTCGTGCCTGCTGCTTCCGTAGGCAAAAAGGTAAAAGTTACCCTGAACGGTCAAAGCGCCACCGGACTTACCCTGACATTCGCCAATGCAGGATGGAATGATTTCCAGATCCCCTTCACCAACCTGGGCAACTATGCCACCATCACATCCATCACCTTCCAGGAATTCAGCGCAATGCTCCAGGAACTATATTTCGATGATATCGGTCTGATATAACAGATCATCCCTGTTTTTAAACGGCGTATGGCTTTCACACCATACGCCGTTTTTATTTCAAACCATTGACTACCCGACTTGTTGAATGGACATGCCATTCTCCACTGACTACAAACAAATAATTGAGGCGATCGATGCCATCGATCCTGTCGCCTACGGCAGGACGAGAAACTTCATCGACGGTGCTGTCACGCGTCTATCACCCTACATCTCCAGAGGCGTAATATCCACCAGAATGGTCATGGAACGTACCCTGCAAAGGGGCTACCGACCGGCACAGATCCAGAAATTCCTGCAGGAACTGGCCTGGCGGGATTACTTCCAGCGAGTAGCACAATCTCATCCTGATCTTCTGGAAAAAGATATCCTGCAGCCCCAACCCAGAAGAGAACGAGAGGATATGCCCGCTTCCATCCTGCAGGCAAACACTGGAATCGAAGGGATCGATCATGCCATCCGGGAACTGCACGACACCGGCTATATGCACAACCACTGCCGCATGTACACGGCCTCTGTCATCTGCAACATTGGCCGCTATGGCTGGGAGACGCCCGCCAGGTGGATGTATTATCACCTGATGGATGCCGATTTCGCCAGCAATGCCTGCAGCTGGCAATGGGTGGCCGGGGCCTTCAGCCGGAAATTATATGTCGCCAACCAGGAGAACATCAACAAATACTGCCATACAAAACAGCGCAACACCTTCCTGGACATTGACTATCCACTCCTCGAACAAATAGCCTGTCCGGATATCCTGAAACCCTCCGAAACACCAGAATACTCCACAACCCTTCCCGAAACCCCGCTGCCATCCATCGATCCGACAAAGCCCACGTTGATCTACAACGCCTACCAACTCGACCCCGAATGGCGCAGGGATGAAGAGGCCAACCGCATCCTCCTGCTGGAACCCTCGCATTTCAGGAAACTCCCCGTTTGCCAACGCACCCTCCAATTCATCATTGGACTCGGTCAAAAAATCCCCGGGTTGCAGGTGTTTAGTGGTGAATTCAAGGAATTACTCAACATGACAAAGGCAGAGAAAATCCGGTTCCGCGAACATCCGCTCTTTAACCATTACCGGGGAGCCCGCGACGACCGGCCCTGGATGTTCCCGGATGTCACCACAGCCTCCGGCGGATT
>CAJBZC010000461.1 GCA_903959965.1 uncultured bacterium | reverse complement strand
TCCGCACTCGCCTACCGGTTCAAAAATCTCGGCTTTGAATTCGATCGGAATGCAATAGACGTACTGTACGAAAGATTTCTCGCCGTGGCCGACCAGAAAAAGGAAGTCGCGGATGAAGACCTCGACGCTATGGCAAAGGCCTACGGAAAATAAATATAAATCATTATACCCGACCTCCGGGCCAAGTGACACAGCAATATGGGAAAGACATTATTCGACAAGATCTGGGAAAGCCACGTAGTAAAAACCATCGAAGGGGGCCCCTCTGTACTTTATATTGATCGGCATTTCATTCATGAAGTAACATCACCGCAGGCCTTTAACGGTCTGAAGAAACGCGGCATGCCCGTCTTCAGACCGCAACAGGTCGTGGCTACGGCAGATCATAATGTACCCACGCTGAACCAGGAACTGCCCATCCGCGAAGAACTCTCGCGCAAACAGGTGGACATGCTCGTAAAGAACTGTGCCGAATTCGGCATCGAACTCTACGGTCTCGGACACCCCTACCAGGGGATCGTGCATGTCATCGGGCCCGAACTGGGCGTCACTCAACCGGGTATGACCATCGTGTGCGGCGACAGTCACACCTCCACCCACGGAGCCTTCGGCACCATTGCTTTCGGCATTGGAACTTCGGAAGTGGAAATGGTGCTCACCACCCAGTGCCTGCTGCAATCTCGCCCCAAACTCATGCGCATCAATGTCGAGGGCGAACTGAATCAAGGTGTGCTTTCCAAGGACATCATCCTTTATATTATCTCCCTCCTCTCCGCGAGCGGCGCCACCGGATACTTTGTCGAATACGCCGGATCGGCCATCCGCAGCCTCAGCATGGAGGGCCGCATGACGATCTGCAACATGAGCATCGAAATGGGTGCCCGCGGCGGCCTCATCGCACCCGACGAAACAACCTACAACTATATGAAGGGACGCGAATTCGCGCCCGCCGGTGAAGTATGGGAAAAGGCCCTCGCATACTGGCGCACCCTGCATACCGATGATGACGCGGTCTTTGATTTGGAAATAAATATAAACGCCGCCGACATCGAACCGATGGTGACCTATGGAACCAATCCGGGCATGGGCATCGGTGTGTCAAAGAACATTCCAGCTCAGGCATCCCTGCCGGAAAACGAACGCGGCAACTTCGCCAAAGCCCTGCAATACATGGGACTGATGGACGGACAACCCATCAAGGGACAGCCGGTCGACTATGTCTTCATCGGAAGCTGCACCAACTCCCGCATTGAAGATCTTCGCCTGGTGGCCGAATTCGTAAGAGGTAAGCAGAAGGCAGAAAATGTGGAGGTATGGATCGTGCCCGGCAGCAAACAGGTCGAACAGGCCGCCCGTGCAGAAGGACTCGACCAGGTATTTGAAGCCGCAGGTTTCATGCTACGCCAACCAGGATGCTCCGCCTGCCTTGGCATGAACGAAGACAAGATCCCCGCCGGTAAGTACTGCATCAGTACCAGCAACCGAAATTTCGAAGGCCGACAGGGGCCCAACGCAAGAACCCTGCTCGCCAGTCCGCTCACCGCCGCCGTCGCAGCCGTTACGGGATTCGTCGGAGATATTCGTGAGTTCATCTGAAAATAAATATGAACGACCCGGAAGGGCCATAGAAAATAAATACATGCAACACATCAAATCACGCGCGGTGCCGGTCAGGATCGAAAACATCGATACCGACCAGATCATCCCCGCCCGTTTTCTGAAAGCCACCAGCCGCGAAGGTTTCGGCAAGAACCTGTTCCGCGACTGGCGATATGAAAATGATGATGAAAGTCAACCCAAAAAGGATTTCGCGCTGAATGATGCAAGATGGTCAGGCACGATTCTGGTCGCCGGAAAGAACTTCGGATGTGGCTCCAGTCGCGAACACGCCGCCTGGGCCATCAAGGACGCAGGATTCGAAGTGGTAGTGAGCAGCTTCTTTGCAGATATCTTCCGCAACAACGCACTCAACAACTTCCTTCTGCCCGTGCAGGTCAGCGAACCCTTTCTTCAACAGATCTTCGAAGCCGTAGAAGCTGACCCCACCACAGAACTGGCGGTCGATCTGCCCGCACAAACGATCACCATCACTTCCACCGCAACTTCTGAAGGATTCGATATCAACCCATACAAGAAGACCTGCCTGATCAACGGATATGATGATATCGACTATCTCATCAACATGATGCCAGAGATCGCAGCGTTCGAAGCAAATAGTGCCGCCCACTAAGGAATCAGACACAAAAGAGCCATCATCCAAACACCCGCATATATGGATAAAAAGATTGCAGTCATCATGGGCGACGGAATCGGTCCCGAAGTGACCGGACAGTCCATCCGCGTCCTCGAAGCCGTAGGCCAGCGCTTTGGCCACCAATTCAGCTTCGAGCACGCCCTGATGGGCGCCGTGGCCATCGATGAAACCGGAGACCCTCTCCCCCAGGAAACCCTGGACATCTGCCGCCGTTCCGATGCCATCCTCTTCGGTGCCATCGGTCATCCTAAATACGACAACGACCCGAACGCCAAAGTGAGACCCGAACAAGGCCTCCTGCGCATCCGAAAGGAACTCGGACTCTTCGCCAACATCAGGCCAGTGAACACCTACGCGGCCCTGGAACACCTGGCGCCCCTCAAGGCAGAGAAACTCGCCGGTGTTGATTTCATCATCTTCCGGGAACTCACAGGTGGCATCTACTTCGGAGAAAAGGAAAAAGATGAAGCCCTGACCTTCGCCTCCGACAAGTGCGTCTATCACCGCCACGAGATCGAGCGCATCGCGGAACTTGCATTCCAGTATGCCCGCATCAGACGGAAGAAACTGACGCTCGTAGACAAGGCCAATGTCCTGGAAACCTCCCGACTTTGGCGCAAGATCGTGCAGGAAGTCGCTGGAAAATATCCTGATGTGACAACAGAATATATGTTCGTCGACAATGCCGCCATGCAGATCATCGTCAACCCAAAGCAGTTCGATGTGATGCTTACCGAGAACATGTTTGGAGACATACTCAGCGATGAAGCCTCCGTCCTCAGCGGATCCCTCGGACTGCTGCCCTCCTCTTCCATCGGCGGAGATGCCGCCTTGTTCGAGCCCATTCACGGCTCCTATCCGCAGGCCGCAGGTATGGATATCGCCAACCCCGTAGGCTCCATCCTCTCCGCCGCCATGATGCTGGAGCATTTCGGCATGCATGAGGAAGCTGCCTGTGTCAGAAATGCCGTGGAATGGACCCTCCAGCATGGCTTCGTCACCAAGGATATAGATCCCGTCAACTTCTATTTTACCAGCACCATCGGAGAACTTGTCTGCGACCACATCGCTCAAAGGATTCCGGGCGAAGTCAACAAGGCAAACATCGAAATCCGCAAATCCACCATCATCTGACACATGAACCCGATTAATAAATACAGCAGGACCCTGACGCAGGACCCTACACAACCCGCCGCACAGGCGATGTACTATGCCCTGGGCATGACCGAAGAAGATCTGGCGAAGGCCCAGGTAGGCATCGCCAGCATGGGCTACGATGGCAACCCCTGCAATATGCACCTGAACGATCTGGCCGCCCTCGTCAAACAGGGCGTATGGGAGCAGGGCCTCGTCGGCCTCACCTTCCACACCATTGGCGTGAGCGACGGCATGTCCAACGGAACACCCGGCATGCGCTACTCCCTGGTGAGCCGAGACATCATCGCAGACTCCATCGAAACCGTTTGTGGTGCGCAATACTACGACGGACTCATTACCTTGCCCGGCTGCGATAAGAATATGCCCGGTTCCCTGATCGCCATGGGCCGGCTCAATCGGCCCTCCATCATGGTATATGGCGGCACCATCGCACCCGGACATTACAAAGGAGAAGACCTCAACATCATATCCGCCTTCGAAGCCCTGGGAAAAAAGATCGCAGGGAACCTCGATGAGGCCGATTTCAAGGGCATCGTCATGAACGCTTGCCCGGGCCCGGGTGCCTGCGGCGGCATGTACACCGCCAATACCATGGCCTCCGCCATCGAAGCCCTGGGTATGAGCCTGCCGTACTCTTCGTCCAACCCCGCCCTCAGCGAGGAGAAGAAGCAGGAATGCAAAGATGCCGGTAAATACATCCAACGATTGCTGGAAAAGGATATCAAACCGTCAGACATCATGACTGCCAAGGCTTTTGACAATGCCCTGACGCTCATCATGGTACTTGGCGGATCCACCAACGCGGTCCTTCACTTCATCGCCATGGCCCGCGCCGTGGGCGTTCCACTCACACAGGACGACTTCCAGCGGATCAGCGACAAGGTGCCCGTACTCGGAGACCTTAAGCCCAGCGGTAAATACCTGATGGAAGATCTCCACAATGTAGGCGGCGTTCCGGCTGTATTGAAATACCTGCTGGCAAAGGGATTGATCCATGGCGATTGCCTCACCGTCACCGGAAAGACGATGGCCGAAAACCTCGCAGAAATTCCCGATCTCGACTTCAACAGCCAACGCATCATCCTGCCGGTGGAAACCCCGGTGAAGACTACAGGACACCTCCAGATCCTATATGGAAACATGGCCGTCGGTGGCAGCGTCGCCAAGATCAGCGGTAAGGAAGGGGAACGCTTCAGCGGACCGGCCCGCGTCTTCAACGGCGAAGAACAACTAATTTCGGGTATCCGTGAGGGTAAGGTCAAGTCAGGAGATGTTGTGGTCATCAGATATGTCGGTCCGCGCGGTGCTCCCGGCATGCCGGAGATGCTCAAACCTACCTCCGCCATCATCGGCGCAGGCCTTGGCAAATCCGTGGCCCTCATCACAGATGGCCGCTTCAGCGGCGGTACCCACGGCTTCGTCGTGGGACATATCACCCCCGAAGCACATGATGGCGGACTCATAGCCCTGGTACATGATGACGATATCATCGAAATCGATGCCACCAACAATCTCATGACCCTGCACGTCAGCGAAGCAGAGATCGAAGAACGGCGCAAGTCCTGGCAGCAGCCTCCGCTCACCGTGAGCAAAGGAGTCCTCTACAAGTACGCCAAACAGGTACGTACTGCCGCGGAAGGCTGCGTAACCGACGAATGACACCAAACCAACGGCCCCACAGCCCCCAAAAACATCCATATGGACACTGCACTAAAAACGGCCCCCGCCACGACCACCCAGGAAATCCGCACCATCACTGGCTCTCAGGCTCTTTGCGAAGCCATGATACAGGAAGGCGTAAAAACCATCTTCGGATACCCAGGTGGTGCGATCATGCCCATCTATGACGCGCTCTACGGTTATGAAGACAAACTCGAGCACATCCTGGTACGTCACGAACAAGGCGGGATACATGCCGCTCAGGGGTACGCCCGCACGTCCGGACGCACGGGGGTCGTTTTCGCCACCAGCGGCCCCGGCGCCACCAACCTCGTCACAGGCCTGGCCGATGCGATGATCGACTCCACCCCGCTGGTCTGCATCACCGGTCAGGTATTCGCACACCTGCTCGGCACCGATGCCTTCCAGGAAACCGATGTGATCAACATCACCACGCCGGTCACCAAGTGGAACTACCAGATCACCGATGCGACAGAGATCCCGGAGATCCTCGCCAAGGCCTTCTACATCGCTGGCAGCGGCCGTCCGGGACCCGTCCTGATCGACATCACCAAGAACGCCCAGCTGCAAGCCTTTGAATACAAAGGATACAAACCCTGCCACCATATCCGAAGCTACCGGCCGAAACCTGTAGTCCGGAAGTCGTACGTCGAAGAAGCTGCCCGGCTCATCAACGAGGCAGAACGCCCCTTCGTGATCTTCGGACAAGGCGTCATCCTCGGGGGTGCAGAACAGGAATTCAAGGCCTTCATTGAAAAGGCCGGCATCCCCGCTGCCTGGACGATCCTGGGCCTCAGCGCCCTGTCGACCGACCACCCACTGAACGTGGGCATGCTGGGCATGCATGGCAACTACGGACCCAATGTCCTCACCAACGAATGCGACGTACTCATCGCGATCGGGATGCGCTTCGACGACCGCGTGACAGGACGACTCGATAAATATGCAAAGCAGGCGAAGGTCATACACCTGGACATTGACCCGGCCGAGATAGACAAGAACATCAAGGCTACCGTACCCGTCTGGGGCGATTGCAAGGAAACCCTGCCCATGCTGACCGCCCTCGTTCAGCAGAAAGCCTACCCCAAATGGCTGGATAAATTCAGGGAATGTACCAAACGGGAGGATGAAGCCGTGTTCCAGGGCGAACTCCACCCGACAACGCCGATCCTGAGTATGGGAGAAGTGATCGATACCCTGAATCACATCACAGATGGCAATGCCATCATCGTCACGGATGTGGGTCAACACCAGATGGTCGCCTGCAGATATGCCAAATTCAACCAATCGCGGAGCAATGTAACCTCCGGTGGACTGGGAACGATGGGATTCGCCCTGCCGGCCGCCATCGGCGCAAAATTCGGCGCACCGGACCGCGAAGTCGTAGCCGTGATCGGTGACGGAGGTTTTCAGATGACCCTCCAGGAACTCGGCACCATCATGCAGAGCGGAGTCAAGGTGAAGATCATCATCCTGAACAACAACTTCCTCGGAATGGTCCGCCAATGGCAGGAACTCTTCCACGATCGTCGGTATTCCTCCGTCGATATCCAAAGCCCGGATTTCGTGGCGCTGGCCGCCGCCTATGGCATCTCCGGTCAATCCGTTTCCGATCGACCACTCCTGAAACCCGCACTGGAAGCCATGATCAATCACGACGGATCCTATCTCCTCGAAGTCATGGTAGGAAAAGAAAACAATGTATTCCCCATGGTGCCGCAAGGCTGCGGCGTCGCGGAGATCAGGTTAAAATGACATCCGGGACAAACAAAACCAGCAACATGAAACAGGAATATACCATCACCGTCTATACAGAGAACCAGGTCGGCCTTCTCAACCGGATCGCCATCATGTTCTCCCGAAGGAAGATCAACATCGAAAGCCTCAACACATCGCCCTCCGAAGTGGAAGGTATCCACCGGTTCACCATCGTCATCAACGAAACAGAAGATGTCGTTCGGAAACTCGTCCGCCAGATAGAAAAACAGGTGGACGTGCTGAAGGCCTACTATAACACAAACGACGAGATCATCTGGCAGGAACTCGCCCTGTACAAGGTGCCCACCGATGAGATCGCCGAGAAAGTGAAGGTCGAACGACTACTGCGCGAACATGGCGCACGGGCCGTGGTCATCCGGAAGGACTACACCATTTTCGAAACATCCGGTCATCGTGAGGAAACCGACAAGCTCATAAGCGTCCTCGAACCGGTTGGACTGATCGAATTCGTACGCAGCGCACGCGTAGCCATCATCAAGGAAAGCCGGGGCTTCCACGAAAAACTGAAGGAATTCGAAGAAACAGAACCACACCCCTCCACCCGGGAAAATGAGTATCTCGACCAGGGCGAGAATGTGTTCGTCATGTAATACGAACCAGACATTACAACATCGTGAATCGTTAACCATCCATACAAACAATCGATCAACATGGCAAAATTGAATTTTGGCGGGACGGAAGAGAATGTGGTGACCCGGGATGAATTCCCGCTTGCGAAAGCACAGGAAGTATTGAAAGATGAAGTCGT
>CAJBZC010000460.1 GCA_903959965.1 uncultured bacterium | reverse complement strand
TAAAATGTCTAGCGTGCCCGGTACCATTTTCAGTTGCACATCCATACGCGATAGGGTATGCAGAAGCCTGTCAGATCCGATTGTATGCTTGTGTTCCAACGCCAGGACCACCACCCTGATCTCTTTTTCTTGGATGATCCGCTCCGCATCGCCGAGTATACCCAGTCGGCTGATCTCAGGCATATTCGGCATATCCACATCTTCGGCTGAAAGATATCCGGTCAGTCTGTAACCTGTCCACCTTCTAGATGCGAAAACTTCGCGACACGCTTCCCGAAGTCCCTGACTGTCACCGATCACCAGGGTTTCAAAAGATATCTTCCCTAATGACAGTTGACGTTTGACCTGACCGAGCATCGTGAGGCGGATGATTACCGGAATAAGGATCAGCCAGGCGAGCATCAGTATCGATCCGGAAGAAATCAGTTTCCAGGAATCGGATACCCATGTTTCTGGGTTGATAAGAAACATCATGACAAAGGCCGGCAGGGATGCCAACAGGACGTGTATGGTTTCATTCCAGCGCGACTTATTGTACAGGGATTCGTAGGCTCCGTTCAACGCATGTCCTAAAACCACGACCAGGGAGGCTGCCATCATCCGCATCAACAATTCAGGGGTGGTCTCCGATCCAGCTAAAGTTGTGGGTTCCAGCCCATAACGGGCGGCACAAAAAAAGGCCATGCCATAAGCCATGAAATCTGCCAGGAGATACCAGCCAATCTCTATTTTCTGCCCCTGGGTCATGCAGGCGTTGAATGACCGCCCTGTGCAGAATGTTCCAGCTTCTGAAGGATCTGATGCGCGACGTCAAGCGCCATGTATCCATCCAGTTCGTTGACAGCCACAGGTGTGTTATGAAGGATGGCATCCCGGAATGCCGTCAGTTCTAGGCTAATCGCGTTCTCTTCTTGAACCACGGGATTGTCGATCGCGATAGTGCGCACCCCCTGAGGAGTCTCGAGGTCGAAGGTGAACAGTTCTTCATCACCTGCACCTTTCATCTTGATGATCTCAGTCTTCTTTTCCAAAAAGTCAATCCCAATGTAGGCATCCTTCTGAAACAAACGCATCTTCCGCATTCTTTTCATGGAGATCCGAGAAGAAGTAAGATTGGCTACGCATCCGTTGTGGAATTCTATGCGGACATTGGCGATATCAGGTTTTTCGGTCATGACAGCGACGCCACTGGCATGGATCTGCTTCACTTCACTGCGTACCAAATGCAGGATGATGTCGATATCATGAATCATCAGATCCAGGATCACACTTGTTTCCGTACCCCTGGGCTTGAATTCGGCCAGTCTGTGAACCTCGATGAACATCGGCTGAACCCTTCGTTCCTTCAATGCCAGCAATGCGGGATTGAAACGCTCCACATGACCGACCTGGAATTTCACGCCAGATTCCTTGACCAGTTCCAGAATGATCCTGGCCTGTTCTAGCGTTTGGGTCATTGGCTTTTCGACAAAAACATGCTTCCCCCTTCGCAATGCGGCCTCGCACAACGGGAAGTGATGATCCGTCGGAACGACAATGTCCACCGCATCCACGACATCCAGCAGATCTTCCATCTTTTCAAAACGGGGAATGCCATAAGAATCAGACACTTCCTTCGCCGTTGCATCATGCGGGTCATAGAAGCCGGAGAGTTCGACCCCCTCGATCTTGAGCCAGTTCTGTATATGGAACTTGCCCAGATGGCCAACGCCAAAAATGCCGATCTTCAACATGGGGGAGGTGGATTGTGATGTGCGAAATTAAGCGAAACCACGCAAGTTCATGGCGCCCCTTTTTCGTGATTTTGCACTTTGATTCAATATTCACAATTTTGCCGTCCACATCATGACCATCGATACCATCAAACCCATCATCATCACCATCGACGGATGGTCTTCCTGCGGGAAAAGTACCATGGCCCGGGAACTGGCGTCCCGCCTGGGTTTTGTGTATATCGACAGTGGCGCAATGTACCGGGCGATCACGTTGCATTTCATCAGGCATCATATCGATTGGACCGCCCCACAACAAGTCAGCGCGGCGTTAAAGGAGATAGAATTGTCTTTTCGTTTCAACACGGATCTCGGGCGCGCGCAGATGCATCTCAACGGAGAAAACGTCGAATATCTGATCCGCGACCTCTCGGTGGCCGAACGCGTCAGCGAGGTGGCAGCCATCGCCAGCGTAAGGGAATTCGCCGTAGCTCAACAACGCAGGATGGGGCAACACCGAGGTATCGTCATGGATGGTCGGGATATCGGCACCGTCGTCTTTCCAGATGCGGAACTCAAGATCTTCATGACGGCGGATAACGATATCCGTGTTGCCCGTCGTTTTCTGGAATTGCGCGACAAGAACCCTGATATTACAGAGGCGGATGTGCGTTCTAACCTGGAAACCCGGGATTATATCGACTCACATCGGGAAGTCTCGCCACTCAGACAGGCGGAGGATGCCGTCGTACTCGATAATTCGGACCTGACCCCGCAACAACAGTTGGATATCGCTCTGGCATGGGCGAGGGAACGCGCTACTGACAAATAATTCAAGCATGGAGAAGTAGGCAGATGCCCTTTTACGAACAGGGTCTGCAGACTTTTTAAGAACATTATAACCACTCGGACATAATCTCATCCACACCGCGACTGCCCGGAATGCATTCTGCCAGCCGGGTGATCACCCCCTCGACCATCGCATCCGGACAGGAAGCTCCACTGGTCAACAGGATGGTGATCGGTTTCCTGACCGTCGGAAGGAAGCCATCCACCTGATGTTCCTGCTGGGTACGCCAGTCGGTGTGCAGCAGTGATGTGTCAGAGAGAATATCCGCTGCCGAGCGGATGAACCAGGTCTTAAGGCGTTGCTCACAGAGCTCCACCAGATGAGAAGTATTGCTGCTGTTGCGTCCCCCTACCACCATTGCCAGGTCAGCCGGCGTCTCTAGCATGCCCTGAACAGCAGATTGATTATCCATGGTCGCATAGCAGAGTGTATCTCGCGTATCGGCAAATCGCTCGGAAACCTGGTCAGGTGACAATCCGTAAAGATCGATCATCACATCCCGGAGATAGTCGGCGATCGCCTGTGTATCACTTGCCAGCATCGTCGTCTGATTCACAACGCCGATGCGTTGAAGATCCCTCGCCATATCGAATCCATCCGAAAGACGTCCGCGGACAAAATCG
>CAJBZC010000459.1 GCA_903959965.1 uncultured bacterium | reverse complement strand
TTTGATGGATCTGAACAGGATCTTCATGGTCAGTCGTTGCTAACCTGATGCAGAAAGACCGTGGGGAGATCTGGGGTTGTATTCCGGATACATCCCCACTTTCATTTGTGACCTTTCTGACGGTGTTTGTCAGTTTCAGATATCTCCATCCCTTTTGAAAAGGGCAAGCAACGTTTGAACAACCAACCCATAAGACCTTGCGCCCTCTTCCTGGCCATTCATTTTGAGGTAATGGTTGTACCACCAATCGGTGAGATCCTCGATCCAGGTTCTATATCTTTCCCGGAAACTTCTCAGCGCCTCCAGGTCTTTACGGACCGCCGGTACCAGTTGTTTGAGATTCCGACGGGCGACGACACTATCTGACCGGTACAGCGCGGCATTGGCATAGAGGAACATATCGAAATATGCGGAATATCGCATCAGACTGTCGTCAGAGGCCCGGGCTGCCAGAAACCCCGTCAGATTGGCCTCCTGCTCCCGTGCGAACCCGAGTTGATGTCCCATTTCATGGGCGATGACAAAGGGATGAAGAACGGAGGGTACGGCTTGGTTGAGTTGTGCCTCGCCGGTAAAGGGGTTGAAATAACCGGAGTAACCGATATAGTTACCGATGCCACCGAACAATGACTTCTTAACGGAAACTGATGCTGGTGCCGGCCAATATCCGTTGCCAGAAAGCACTGCGTACCCTCTTTCTGCGGCGCTCACCAGACGGTCGAAGGGCGGTGGGTCTGCCAAATGCCTGACGGCTGCATAGTCGTTTGTACGTTCCAGAAGTCGGTCGGTCAATGCATGGAGATATGCCGTATCCGAGGGCGATGCCTGAATGCCGAGCCGGCGATCGGCCGTCGGTCGACCGTAATTCAGCCCCCAGCTTAATTGAAACATCACATAGATCCAACAAAGGGTTGAAAAAGCGGAAGTGATATTAACCGGCCGATTCCGGATTCGCACTATCCATCTGAGCAGCCCTATGACCATGAAGGCATATAGAATATCCCCGAAACTGAGCGACAAAATACCAGTCACAGTTCTTAAGAAACTTGCCCAATGAGGATAGATGCCTTGGCCGTAGATCTGCTCCAGCTGATCGGGGAAATAAGAAAAAATGCGCAAAACGAATACCGAGCTTATCGGCAGGACCAGGGAAATTAATCTGGGCTTTTGATACCTGGATGCGGACATTCATGCAATTTAAGACATTAGCCTATTGCATAGTAAGCTCCACCAAAGTTCTGGCTGGATGATCGAGCTCACACAAGATGGGCGATCACCGAACCGGCACCGGTTGCAGCCCCAGTCCATCCAGGATGGAACGGGTAATGAGCCGATGAGATAAAGCATTCGGATGACCATCTACGCGCAGGGTGTCTCCCTGTTGTATACGCCAATGTACGAAGGCCCATTTCCTGGACATTTCGGGATGTTCCCGGAGATATTGTTCATGATATTTGACAGCATGGATGAGGGTTCTGTCATCAAATCCCGATAAGAAAACGCTGTCCATTGGCATAGGCTTTCCGGACCATTCGGCCAGATACAGGATATGGGGCACAGATCCGTGATTTCGGGCGAGAG
>CAJBZC010000458.1 GCA_903959965.1 uncultured bacterium | reverse complement strand
GATCTTTGACATGCTCAAGGGACTGCTGGCTGTCAAACTGGCTTTGCTGGTACCATATTATTTGCAGAATGATTTCGCCAGAACGAATTTCCAGATCGGACTCGGACTTGCTGCCGTACTTGGGCATATCTATCCCCTTTGGGCGGAGTTCCGTGGTGGAAAGGGTGTGGCGACTTTGTTTGGACTGATTCTTGGAATTTCTCCATGGATAGCATTAGGTTGTGTCGCAGTTTTCCTGATGGTGCTTTTTCTGACTCGTTTTGTTTCCCTAAGCTCTATCCTTGCAAGTCTTGCATTTCCGTTGTTCATCATTGTCGTTTTCAATGTCGATAATGACACCTACCGCATATTTGCCGTGGCCGTAGCGTTGCTGGTCATTCTTACGCATCAGAAGAATATTACACGGTTACTCAGAGGTTGCGAAAGCAAAGCGGCCATTTTCAAGTACCGCGACAGGCGCAGAGAGCGCTGATTCCAGAAGCGCCGTTCCTTTCTTCATTCATATCAGTTCATTTTGCATAAGCCATGCCTATCAGTTTGGTACGGACATTGCACTACTTCACTAAATCAGCTACTGATATGAGACGAGTATTATTTCTGAAAGCCATCCTGCTGATTTCCCTGTTTTCCTGTCAAAAGAATTCGATCACAGGTCGAAAACAATTGCTACTGCTCAATGAAAAAGATGTGCAGACTATGGCGCTCACCGAATACAGGGGATTCCTGAAGGATAATCCCGTGGTAGCCGCCGGAACCACACGAGACCAGATCATGGTGGCGCAGGTGGGGCAGCGCATCTCACAAGCTGTTCAGTCATACCTCGCTTCCGAGGGCAAGGGCGACCTGCTGTCTGGATATGAATGGGAGTTCAACCTGGTTAATAAGCCCGACGTGAATGCCTGGTGCATGCCCGGTGGAAAGGTGGTGGTTTATTCAGGCATCCTCCCAGTCACCCGCAACGAACAGGGCCTCGCTGTTGTCATGGGACATGAGATCGCTCATGCCATTGCAAAGCATGGTAATGAACGCATGAGCCAGGGATTAATGCAACAGATGGGCGGAATCGTGTTGTCGGCCGCTGTTTCTAACAAACCTGCCGAAACGCGCGCTCTTTTTATGGGATCATATGGTATAGGATCCAACGTGTTGGGTATCCTCCCTTTCAGCCGAAAGCATGAACTGGAGGCTGACAGATACGGACTCATCTTCGCAGCCATCGCCGGTTACGATCCCCGTGAGGCTGAGGCTTTCTGGAAACGAATGGCCGTTGCAGGCGGAGAGAAAAAAACACCGGAATTCCTCAGTACACACCCCTCTGATGATACCCGCATATCCAAAGTGCGCGAATACGCCAAGGAGGCTATGAAGTACTACAGACAATGAGTCATGCAACGGCCGAAATGACACCAAAGCGCATGAAAATGTCTGACATAATGGGATGAGATTTTTATTCTTTTTAAGAATTACGTAACTTAGTATCTCATTCTTTAAACTTTTTTGTGTCATGATGCAATCGTTGTTTGAAAAACTTCAGCTTCATGAAGAAAAAAATCTGTTGATCCAGGGACTTCCCTCCTCCATTGAGAAGCAATTTCAAAAATTGTCCTTTGCCAAGAATGTGACCCCATTGCTCCGAACCCGGAAAATAGATTTCGCGCTGATATTCGCCATCAACCAGCAACAGCTGGTTTCCATCCTCAGGGATGTACTCCCCGCTTTACGGGAAGAAGCCAAACTCTGGATCGCTTATCCTAAAACGGCTTCCAAGATTGTGAGCGATCTAAATCGAGAATGCAGTTGGGGCTGCATTCGGGAGAAAGGCTATGATATTCTCACGGAAACCTGTCTGGATCATGTTTGGAGTGCGATCAGGTTTACTCGTGCGCAGGAGTCTGAATTTGTTGGTGAGGATCTTTCTGCTACCGTATCCGTTTCCATGAAAAAGGGTGAAAGATCATCCGGACTCTGATTTTTCCTTGCTGAAATCATCATCAGGATAACTATTGTTTCAAACCTATTTAACTGGTCCCCTCGGGGGCCTTTTTTCTTATGATACGTAATGTGGAAATCAAAGCACACTGCCTGGATACCGATAGCATCCGAGCCATACTAAATGCACTCGGATCTGATTGCAAAGGTGTCGATCATCAGATCGATACTTATTTCCAGGTGAACGAAGGGAGACTTAAACTCAGACAAGGAAACATAGAAAATGCGCTGATCTACTATCGCCGTCCGGATCAGGCCGGACCGAAACAATCCGATGTAATATTATATCCAACGACAGACGCCGAAAGTTTGCTGAGCTTGATGGAAGCATCTTTCGACGTACTCGTACGGGTAGACAAAATGCGAGAGATCCATTACATCGAAAATGTAAAATTCCATTTGGATGAAGTGAGAGGACTGGGGACATTCGTTGAAATTGAAGCGATAGATCTGGACGGATCACTTGGTTCCGATCAGCTTCTGGATCAATGTCAGCATTATCTTCAATTGTTCAACATTAAGGATTC
>CAJBZC010000457.1 GCA_903959965.1 uncultured bacterium | reverse complement strand
GGTGCTTATTCAAAATCAGATCGAGGGACGTAGATGGAGATTCAGTGTATTGGATCTTAAGGCTTCGATATCCAAGGGGAAGGAAGTGCTGATCGGACGATACGACCTCGACCGAAATGATGAGCTTGAAGGCTTCACGCTTTCATCGATACCAGGTGAGGCCATCGGCGTCTCATCTTCCAGAAGGAGTAATGTCAATTTCATGAACATTTTTATTAACCAATAATCCAGCAACATGAAAAAGTGTGCATTATCAAGCATTGGAGTGCTATTGTTCTCCATGCTGATCGGACTTGCAGGGTATGGACAGTCGACACTAACGGTTACGGGTATCGTAAAAGATGCGACGAACGTTCCTCTGGCGGGCGTTACCGTACAGGTAAAGGGAAGTAAAACCGGAAGACAAACAGATCTTGCCGGAAAGTTCAGTATTGAAGCATCTTCAGATGCCTTTTTGGTTTTTTCTTTTGTAGGATATGAACCCCTTGAACGAAAAGTGTCAGGGACCCAAATGGATGTTGTGCTTCAGGCGGCTGCAGGGTCTCTCGATGAAGTCATTGCCATCGGGTATCAGAAACTAAGAAAGAGTGATTTGACTGGAGCTGTTTCCAGTGTCAAGGCCAGTGAACTGAACCGTTCAACACCGACCTTGAGCCAGGCACTGGTAGGGAAGGTTGCTGGCGTGCAGGTGGCTCAGGTCAGCGGCGCACCGTATTCCGGAACAAAGATCAGAGTACGTGGCATCGGGTCCATTAACGCGAGCTCGGAACCGTTGTATGTGATTGACGGATATCCGGTGGGAGGGAATACTTCACAAGGCCAGGGTAACGGAGGAAATTCAACCGGAGGATACAATCCAAACACTTCCGGGAATGATATCTTCATCAACCCTGATGATGTAGAGTCCATTGAAATTTTGAAAGATGCAGCCTCTGCCGCCATTTATGGTTCAAGAGCTGCTGCCGGTGTGGTGCTCATCACGACAAAACGCGGAAAGCAAGCCCGTGGCAAGCTGGAGTATTCTTATCAGTATAGTGCTCAGGAACTCGCCAATAAGGTTGACTTACTCGACTCGGAAGGATTTGCCCAAATCTTCATCGACGGGCGAAATGAGAACTACCGGGATATCCTCGCTGCCAGAGGTATTGCCTGGAATAACAGTTTTTATTCCGATGATAATGCCACCCGTATCGCAAAGGCCGGCCAAACTGCTACGGGCTGTTCGGTTTGTATCATCGCTGAACTATATGATTTCGCGAATCAGAAAATGATCAAACCTAAGTACAACACGGATTGGCAGGATGTCCTGTACGATCGGGTAGGTGTTCAGCGGCATAACCTTACTTTTTCAGGTGGAGCAAATGGGACTCGTTACCTGGTCAGCGGAGCTTATCTCGACCAACCGGGTATTCTGAATAGTACTTATCAGCGCAGGTTGAATTTTAGGGCAAACATTGATGCCGATGTTACCCCACGCCTCAAACTCTCTGCCAGTTCCTTCATAACCAATACACGCAATCGTGAGGTACAGGAAGGTCGATTCAATCAGGGACCGATATTGGGCGCCCTGGTGTACATGCCCATCTTCCCCGCCTTCAATGCGGATGGTAGTGTAACCACTTCCGATCAGTGGTCTGCCAAAAGATTCGATGGATATTCCTATTCATTCCAGGGGATTGAAAATCCCCTGGCACTGGCACAACGGGTCAAGATTCAGCGCAATGGTTTCCGTGCAGTGATGAATGCCTCGGCATCTTATGAGCTGGCAAAAAATCTTGTCTTTAAGGCAAACCTGGGTGGAAGCCATTATGGAGAAAAATATGAGTATTATTTCCCCACGAATCTGAGTAACGGGATCAATCCTCCTGGCTCTCCTCAATCGATCCTGGCGGCCAATTCATCTGCACAGTTTCTGAATATTCAGGACTTGCTGGGTGAATTCACGCTCAATTATCGTAAACAGATGGGAAGAAACACTTTCGATCTCTTGGGTGGATATACTGCACAGGAAACAAATACAGACAACCTGTCAGTTACAGCCAAGAACTACCTGAATGATTTTGTTCCCGAGATCACCGCAGGCGGATCTGTGGCAGGTGATTTCAATATTCAGAATAATTCAGGCAAATCTACCACTACGCTGCTTTCATATCTGGCCAGGGTCGTCTATGATTTTGATAAGAAATATTTTGTGACCGGATCCTTCCGCACAGATGCTTCTTCCCGATTTGGTCCGGAAAACCGCTGGGGACGTTTTGGTTCCGTTTCTGCT
>CAJBZC010000456.1 GCA_903959965.1 uncultured bacterium | reverse complement strand
CTTCCTTTCCGTTATCGTAAAAAATAACGCCCTCGGGTGTAAATTCATAGGCATCGAGGAACCAACCGTCAGATTGTAACTTAAAAGGTACCTGGGCCCTGTGAGGCCATGGTGTATAAGTATATCCTTTAAAAGGAAGATCTACGTATAAATTATTCGTGGCCACCCAGGTCTTTGAGTCGATTTCATACGAATCGATCTCAAAAATGTTATTGTTCGGATTCGCCCCGCCCCTTTGCCAGAAGGATGTATGAACACCGTGACCTTCCATGAAAGGTTTCGATAAGGACTCATAATAGCCGTATCCGAAATTGTGCCTGCTGATGATGCCGCCGCCCGTATTCTCCCATTTCCCATCGATCATCTCATGCTTGACAGTGATATGCAGCGAACTGTCTTTGACATATACATTCTGCGGCAGATTTAATCCGTCCATATAACCCATGCCCGTGCGTCTGCCCGTGCGGTACTGCCAGTCTTTTTGATTCAATGTATCCCCCGTAAAATAATCTGCATATAAAAGCTCATATTCTTTTCCAGGAACCTTTGCCTGTTCAGCAGTTGGGGTCAACGGAATGGCAACGTTGTAGTTATCATCCCCGTCATAGACAGCACAGAAAAGAATGGCAGGTTGACCGTCTTTGAACCAAAGTTGCGGACGTTCCAGTTTTTGAACTTGCTTAATGCCTGAGGTCCACGGTATCCTCGTCGTGGAAACCAGTGTATGTTTCGAAACCTTCCAGTCGAATCCATCTGATGATTCAAAAAGTGCCAGGCTCGTTCCAGCCTGCGTGAATACACCCTGCATGTCTTTTACGATCGCCCAATACTTACCCTGCTGATACCAGATATAAGGATCTTCTGCGGCGAATTTTACACCATCCTTGATAAAGATCTTATGCGATGTTTTTACAAATGGACCATCCGGCCGGTCAGATAAAGCCGCACCATGGGTAACAATGCCGCCAAATGGCAAAGGCCCTTCACTGACTCCCTTGTAAATGATCTGATATTGCCCATCCGGACGTTTCATCACTGAAGGATTGGATGCGATCATGTGATCGAATCCACCCGTCGTTGTGTCGATCAATGGTCGATCCATTCTTGTCCACGGACCCATTGGATGTTTAGCGGTGGCCACACCGATCCGCTGATGGTTTCGGTGATTCCACCATTCACCATTGCCATAGTTACCCATATAATAGAGATAGTAGGTATCTCCGAACTTATGGATCGTTGGGTTATGCGTAACATCTCCATCCCAGTATTTCTTTGCGCGCGGAGGGAGTACTACACCTGCATGTTTGTATGGGCCCGCCGGATCATCAGCAACGGCGACAGCCACTTCACTGTGCGTAGCCCATGCCTGATGCCCCAGAGATCTTGGCCAACGGCTGTAAAAGAGATAATATCGGTCATCAGAACCGGCTACCATACTTCCACACCAAACCATGAAACTATCGAGCCTGAACTTATAGGATGGATCAACCGGATTTATCATACCCGAAAGATCCAGATCCTGTGCCCTGGGCTTAAAATTATTGAGAAGAAACAGACAAATAATAAATATAACGCTGTTCGTAACTTTTTTCGACTGCATTCTTCCCTTTAATTAATACTTATATTTATTTATGATGTTTAACAAAACACCATCAATCAATTCCAGCCTGGATTTTGCTCAATACTGCCATTTGTCTTGATGATCTCTGATTGTGGAATAGGATATAAATACATCTTATCAAGGAAAAGTCTTTTCTCAACATCATAAGGCACATACTTGAAAGTTCCGTTTGTCTCACGGGTGATCTTAACGCCCCGCAACATGCCGCCAAGGGTCGATGGTCCGATCATCCAACGACGTACATCCCAATACCTGTGATCTTCAAAAGCCAGTTCCACCCGGCGCTCATTGCGCAGACGCTCCCTCAACTCTGCTGTTGTAACAGAAGCAGGAATAGCAGGCATGGCTACACCGGTTCTGGCCCGAATTAGATTGACCGCCTGCAATGCAGTAAGCTTCATGGTATCCGCTACAGCAGGTCCAAAAGCCTCATTCATAGCTTCAGCGAAATTCAGATAATTTTCGGCGAGACGAAAGTAGATCCACTGCTTGGCACTCGTCTGACCCGTGGCCAGGTTCAATGTCTCATCTACATACTTCTTAAGATAGTAACCGGTCTTGGAGGCTCTGAACAAAAACCTGCCATTCACTCCTCCTTCCCATAACTGAACATTGGTACCCTTCCACATGGAGTTATTGACGATGACGTTCATCAACAACCTGGGATCCCGGTTCGCATACGGATCAGCTGCATGGGCTGGATTGTTCCAATCGAATGGAATACCGGTCCTCATTTCATAGGCATCCACGAGATTCTGCGATGGACAGGTCCCCGTTCTGCCGGTTTGATATCCGATGGGATAATTCAATGTTTCAAAGGTGTTGCTCGCCCCATATCTGCGCTCAAAAATTACTTCATTGTTTCTGAGTGTCTTCAACTGGAACAGTGCCGAATACGAAGTATTGAGACTGTAAGGCGCGATCGACATAAGATTCAGAACGGCCCTGTTTGCAGCAGCTGCGAGCTTCCAACGATCAGTCCTGTTATTATCGGTGTATCCCGTTAGCGGATTCTTATTACCTGGTTGGTTGAACAGATCACTGGCAGCATAGGTCAGGGTTCGCGCCTTCAATGCATGGGCGGCCCCCGCGGTGGGTCTTCCCCAATCGGCATTGGCTACATCCGCTAATCTCACAGGCAAACCCGAGAGCGAAGAATCACACAATTTTACGATCAGATTCACGCATTCCTCAAAGGAACTTCTCTTCACGGAAAGCATGTAATCGTAATCATTTACAATACTGAGTTTACGATCAATGACCGGCACGCCCGCATAACGCTTCACCAACTCAAAATAGTAGAAGGCGCGCAGGAACTGTGCTTCAGCCCGCCACATCTTCATATTGCTGACACGCGCATTGTAAGTAACAGGATCCGGTATCTTCAACTCAATGAAACTAATGGTATCCGTTGCATTGGTGAAATCAAATGTCCGTCGGAT
>CAJBZC010000455.1 GCA_903959965.1 uncultured bacterium | reverse complement strand
GTTTCATTTAAATCCCATCCGGCGGGCACTGGAACAACGCTACGGTAAGGATGCCGCGGGAGACCGGGGATTGACGCCCTGGGACCAGCGTAAGCTGGTGCATATCTTCAGCGCGGTGGAAGTGGCTTGCATGGATATCATCGGGAAGGTGACCTCTCGTCCGGTGGTGGATCTGCTCGGCGGAAAGATGCGGGATGCCGTACCTTTCGCGGCCTATTTGTTCTATAAGCCCGAGGGGGCAGGCGGAACGCTGGAGTTTGGAACTGACCCTGAGGCCGAAGGATGGGCAGCCGGCCGGCAGGCGGCCGCCATGGATCCGGCGGGCATCGTGCGCCAGGCCGAGTCGATGTGCCGGCATTTCGGATTCAGGTCGATCAAGCTCAAGGCGGGGGTGTTCCACCCGCAGGAGGAGACCGATGCCATCATTGCCCTCCATGAGGCTTTTGGAGATGAGTTGCCATTGCGCATCGATCCCAATGGTGTCTGGTCGATGGACACCGCCCTCCAATACGGACGGCTGCTGAAACCGCACATCGAATATCTCGAGGATCCCGTACGCGGACAGTCAGATATGGCCGCCCTCAGGCAGGCCCTGGGCATTCCGCTGGCAACGAATATGTGCACGACCTCCTTCGAGGAGCTGCCCTCTAGCTTCCGGCTGCATTCGGAGGACATCATCCTGAGCGACCATCATTTCTGGGGCGGACTGACCGCTTCCATGCACCTTGCTGCTATCTGCAAGACCTTCGGCAGGGAATTGTCCATGCATTCCAACAGTCACCTCGGCATCTCCCTGGCGGCGATGGTGCACCTGGGTGCGGCTCTGCCGGATTTCCATCATGCCCTGGATACACATTATCCCTGGCAGTCGGAGGAGATCATACAAGGTGGTCGCCTGCGCTTTGAGGATGGATCGGTGGCCGTGCCATCCGGCCCCGGACTGGGTGTGGAACTCGACCGGGAGGCGCTCGAAAGACTTCACCATAATTACCTGGCTTGCGGTCTTACGAAGCGCGACGATGAGATCGAGATGCAGAAGATCGAGCCAGGCTGGACGTTCAAGCCTGTCAGATATTGACGAACATTCATTGGCAACATCAATCATGAGGATCCTGGTCGCCCCCGATAAGTTCAAGGGCAGCATCGATGCTGTGCGGCTCTGTCAGGCCATTGGGGATTCCCTGAATAGCTTTTTCCCTGATGCGGAGATCATCCTGCGTCCGCTGGCTGACGGCGGCGACGGCTTTGCTTCGCTGATGGGATATTATTTCCCCGTTGAAACCAGGACGGTGGAGACCCTCGATCCGCTGGGGCGTCCCATTTCTGCAACCTATTCCCTGACGAGCGACCGCGAGACGGCCTTTGTGGAGATGTCGGTCGCCAGCGGACTTGCCTTGCTGACTCCGGAGGAGCGAAATCCGGAAAAGACGGACACAAGGGGGACGGGGATCCTGATCCGGGATGCGTTGGAGCAGGGCGCCAGGCATGTCGTGCTGGGCATCGGTGGCAGCGCAACCACCGATGGCGGGATGGGGATGGCACATGCCCTGGGGTACCGTTTGCTGGATGATATCGGGCAGGAGCTCAAGCCCTGTGGCGCATTTTTGGGGGCCTTGCGGCGCATATTACAGCCAAATGATATAACGTTTGCTCATGCGCGATTTACGGTCGCCTGCGATGTAAAAAACCCTTTGCACGGCCCCGAGGGCGCCGCCTGCGTGTTCGGTCCGCAAAAAGGGGCGGATCCGGCCATGGTGGCCCGGCTGGATGCCGGTTTGCGAAATCTTGATGCCGTTTTTCAGGAAACATTCAGCCAAAGCTTTGAGGCTTTGTCCGGGGCGGGTGCCGCCGGGGGACTGGGGGCCGGTGCGATGGCTTTCCTCGGCGCGGAGAGGCGGCCGGGATTCGAGTTGATGGCAGAGATGATCGGGTTGGAAGC
>CAJBZC010000454.1 GCA_903959965.1 uncultured bacterium | reverse complement strand
CCTTCCAACCTGGTGATCAATACGGTGGTAAGTACGGACGGTAGCGGAAAGGTTGACTTCACGGTCACCGCCACCAACGCCAGTACTTATTCCATTGAATTCGGCGATGGTGTGGTGAAGGACATTCCTACCGGCTCCGTTTCGCATCAATATGCCACCGTAGGTACGCTGACGTACACGGTCCGTGTCACCGCCCGCAACAGCGCGGGCAAATCAGTCACGGGGACTAAGGATATCAGCGTAACGGTTGGTCCGCAAAATCTGGTATTGGCCTGGTCCGATGAATTTGACAAGGACGGTCTGCCCGATCCTGCCAAGTGGGTGTATGACATCGGAACCGGCAGCAATGGCTGGGGGAATGCGGAACTGCAATACTATACGAACCGGACTCAGAATGCCTCGATCTCCAATGGCACCCTCAAGATCCGCGCCATCAAGGAGTCGTTCCAGGGCAGTGCCTACACTTCTGCACGCATGCTGACCAAGGGTAAATATGAATTCAAGTATGGTCGGGTGGAAGTACGCGCCAAAGTGCCCGTGGGCGTAGGCACCTGGCCTGCCATCTGGATGATGGGTAACGATATCGGCACGGTGGGATGGCCCGCCTGTGGCGAAGCTGACATCATGGAACATCGTGGTTCGGATCTCAACCGCATCACGTCTGCACTACATTATCCGGGTCGCAGCGGTGGTAATCCTGTAGTTGCCTCTACCGTGATCCAAAATGCTACTACTGAGTTTCATGTGTACCGATTTGATTGGTCTGCCACCTCCTTGAAGTTTTACGTGGACGATAAAATCTTTCATGAAGTCCAGAACAATACAAACATACCCTACAACAAGGATTTCTTCATCCTGCTGAACCTCGCTATGGGCGGCGGTTTCGGCGGACCGGTGGATCCTGCATTCAACAATGCCACTTTCGAAGTGGATTATGTACGGGTATACCGTTGATCGGTTAGTACATGTCAAATAAATATAAGGCCGGATGTTCACTACATCCGGCCTTATATTTATTTAAACAATTTTATCGGATCAGGATGATACGCCGTTTGCCCTGTCCTTCAGAATGATGTCTCCGAAGTCAGAACGTACTTTTACCGGGATTCCCCCATTGCCTGACTTGCCCGTGTACCGATGGGATCGTACTGAAGACGGGATACTGCTTTTTTCTCCGTCAGTCTGTTCGCGGATATCGAACCTGGTGCGATTTCGGAAGTCACCGAACTTGGCTGTGATGTCAAAGTCTGCATCCAATCCGCCGGGCATTTCAAGATATACATCAGAGTACGAAGCTTTCAGATCAAAGGATTTTAGGTCGGTTGTCATGCCAATGGTGACATCCTTTGAGAAGGATAGTTTCAGATCAATATCACCTGTCGCTTGCCGGATCTCTCCTTTGGAGAATTTTACTTCGATGTCACCACCTTTGACCAACGATATGTCCAGTTCCCCGAATTCTACCATGATCTTGGTCACGAGGGATAGTTTACCGGCTTTCAAAGAACCGAATTTACTGGTCAGGTCCACCGGCCCTTCGTGATCTCCAAGTTTCAACGGGCCGAACGAATTGATTACTGTGAGGGGTTGAGTGGAAGGGAGCGTGACGGTCATGTCGATCGTTACCGAATGTCTGGGCTTGTTGCCCTTTCCATAGAACTTGATCCGGTCCGTGATGCGGGTCTCGGCACTGATCTTTCGGTCTGTCTCCTCTGATTTGATATCTACGACTGACAACAATGATTCGATATCAGATTCCTTGTCTGCCGCCGCACGAATCACCACTTCGATCTTCGCTTCTTTTCGATCCCATGTCTCTATGCGCAAAGTGCCGTGCCTGTTTTCCACCGCCACCATCTGCCAAACGGATGAAAGTTTGTAGGTCTTTGTCCAGTTGCGTTCCCTTTCGTAGCGCTCATTCGCAGCCAGGTTCAGGCTAAACGCCAACAGTACGATTACATTCAATAGTCTCATGATCTGGGGTTTTTATTTCTTTTGATGTCCTGAATAATATCATGCTGTCTTTCTAGTAGTTGCAGCCGCATCTGGAGATTTTCTTCCATGGCCTCGATCAGTTGTTGATGATTGGGGGTTCGGGTCAACATCTCCCGTAAGGAAT